>JANJUH010000348.1 GCA_024710675.1 Lysobacterales bacterium | reverse complement strand
GCGCGCTCGATCGCCAGTTGCTCGGCCACGTCCACATGCTCGCAGCCACCGTAGTAGCGCTTGCCCGGATAGCCTTCGGCGTACTTGTTGGTCAGCACCGAGCCTTGGGCTTCCAGCACCCGCGGGCTGGCGTAGTTCTCGCTGGCGATCAGCTCGACATGGTCCTCCTGGCGGACTTCCTCGGCCTTGATGGCGCGATCCAGTTCCGGATCGAGATCGGCAATCGTCATCGTTCGGGCGTACATGGGCGGTCCCTCGGGCAGGCGGGAAAGCCGCGAAGGATACAGGGGGGGCGCTAGAGCCGCGTGTGCACTGCACAGTGTGGAAAAGGGGGCAAGTCCGGCTGAACACCGGCCGCGACTTGTCATCCATCCGCGGACTCGGGCGTTGTGCAGGGGCGAGGCACTACCGCCTCCAACGGATGGAGACGCACGATGACCCGCATGACCCTCACCCTGGCCGTGGCCCTGGCGATCGGATTCGCCGGCACGGCCGCCCACGCCATCCCGGGCGACGTCACCCGCCCGGCCGACCAGAATCGCGACGGCACCGTCACCGTCGCCGAAGCCAAGGCTGAAGCCAGTGCCCGCCTGCGCGCGATCGACGCAGACGGGAACGGCGTGCTGACGCGCGCCGAGTTTCGCGCCCACCGCGAGCAGGCCCGTGACGGTCGTCGCAGCGAGCGTTTCCAGGCCATCGACGCCGATCGCGACGGCCTGATCACGCAGTCCGAGTTGAACGCCCACCAGCACGCGATGGTCGACCGCCACGGCGGCCAGCGCTTCGCGGCGCTCGACGCGGATGGCAACGGCGCGATCTCGCGCGAGGAGTTCGCGGCGGCGCCCGAGCGCCTGCAGCAGGCGCGCAAGGACGCGCGCTTCGCCCGCGCCGACCGTGATGGTGACGGCACGATCAGCCGTGAGGAAGCCCACGGCATGGGCCGCGGCGGCCTGCGCCAGCGCCTGCGCGAGATCGATGCCAATGGCGACGGCCAGTGGCAACTCGGCGAGGTCGAGGCCGCGGCGCATGCGCGGATCGAGGCGGTCGACCGCAACCAGGATGGCGTGATCAGCGAGGACGAGCGCCCCGGACGGCGCTTCTTCGGCGGCCACCGCGGCTGACCGGCAGCAAGCCGGCGCGCGACAGGGAAGTTGCGCGCCGGCGTGGCCGGCATCGCACGGCGGTACCCCGCCTTGACGTGTAGGAGCGCCCTTGGGCGCGATCGGGTTCGCCGCAATACCCATCGCGCCCAAGGGCGCTCCTACGGTCGCGTCACGAAAGCCCGCCGCTCAGACCAGAGCCCGATCCAGCGCCACCAGGTCCTCCGGCAATGCCGCCTCGACGCGCGTTGCTGGCACTGCCCCGATCCGCGGCAACTCCAGCACCGCGGCATGCAGCGCGAGCCGGCCGAGTGGCAGGTCCTCGAAAGGCGGCTTGAAGGTTGCAAGGCCGTAGAGCGCGTCGCGCAGGATCGGGCAGCCGATCGCGCGCAGGTGGACGCGGATCTGGTGCTGGCGACCGCTCTTCGGTCGGCATCTCAGGCGGCCCACCGCTGCGCCCTGCCATTGCCCGCGGGCTTCGAGGACGTAATCCGTGCGCGAGGCCAGCGCGCCCGTCTCGCCCGGTGCCGCCGGCCGCATCTTGCTCTTGCGCGCGGCGACGAGCGGCACATCGATCGTGCCCTCGGCGGGCTCCGGCACGCCGGCTGTCCAGGCCAGGTACTGCTTGCCGACCTGCTGGCGCTGGAAAGCCAGGTTCAGCAATCGGTGGCTGGTGGCGTCGCGAGCGAAGGCGACCACGCCGCTGGTCTCGCGATCGATGCGGTGCACCACCCACAGCGGCGTACCGAGCTGGGCTTCCAGGCGATGGCGCAGCGAGAGGGTGGGATCCTCGTCGCGCGCCGGGATCGTCGCGATGCCCGAAGGCTTGTCGACGACGATCCAGGCCTCCGATTCGGCCAGGACCGGGATCGGCGTGCTCACGGCGAGTCGCCGGCTTCGGCCAGCCAGTCGCGCGGCTTCAGGTACTCGTACAGGCGCGCTTCGGCGCTGCCGGGTTCGGGCTGCCAGCCGTACTCGAAGCGCACCTCGGGCGGCAGCGACATCAGGATCGATTCGGTGCGCCCGCCCGACTGCAGGCCGAACAGCGTGCCGCGATCCCAGACCAGGTTGAACTCGACGTAGCGGCCGCGCCGGTAGCGCTGGAAGTCGCGTTCGCGCTCGCCATACGGCGTGCTCTTGCGGCGTTCGACGATCGGCAGGTAGGCGGCGAGGAAGCCCTCGCCGATCGCTTGCATCAGTCCGAAACAGGTGTCGAAGCCGGGCTCGTGCAGATCGTCGTAGAAAAGCCCGCCGACCCCTCGGGTCTCGCCGCGGTGCTTGAGGAAGAAGTAGTCGTCGCACCAGCGCTTGTAGCGCGGGTACCAGCTCGGATCGAAGCGGTCACAGGTGGCTTTGGCCACCCGGTGCCAATGCACGATGTCCTCGTCGAAGGGGTAGTAGGGCGTCAGGTCGAAGCCGCCGCCCATCCACCACACGGGCCTGTCGCCGGTGGTCGTGAACAGGCGGACGTTGAGGTGGGTCGTCGGAACAAAGGGATTACGAGGGTGGAAGACCAGCGAGACGCCCATCGCGCGGAAGCCCTGGCCCGCCAGTTCGGGCCGGTGCGCGGTGGCGCTCGCCGGCATCTTTGCGCCGACCACATCCGAGAAGCCGATGCCGGCCTGCTCGAAGACTTCGCCGCGCTTGAGCACGCGGGTGCGGCCGCCGCCGCCCTCGGCGCGCTCCCAGGCGTCGGTGCCAAAGCGCGCCTCCGGCTCGAAGGCCTCGATGGCCGTGCAGATGCGGGCTTGCAGGGCGAGCAGGTGTTCGCGGACCAGGGTGATATCCATGCGCTGCGGGCCATTCGGGGAGCCGCGTATGATAGGCAGTTCACCTCGATCCGAATGACCTGATGAGCACTGCGGTACCCGAGCATCCGCGCTGGCTGGTCGAGCTGGCCGACGAACCCGGCGAGGCCCACTTCGCTGCCTGGCGCTTGGGCCAGCGCGCTGCGGCGGCCGATGGTTTCTCGCTGCCGATGCCGGCGCTGGCCACGACCACCGAGTGCTGGCGTGGCTCCGGCCGGGTCCGCGGTGGCGAAATCGGCGCGGCGCGCTTCTGCGCTGACGACGACTTCATGCTGGCCGAGCTGGTGCTGTCCGAGAAGGACTTCGGCGGCATCGGCAAGACCACGCACGAGGCTTACCGGCGCCTGTTCGACTACCTTCCGGCCTCCGGCTATCCCTATCTCTTGCGGATCTGGAACTACTTCTCCGGCATCAACGAAGGCATCGGCGACCAGGAGCGTTACCGCCAGTTCTGCGTCGGTCGCCAGCTCGCCTTCGAGCGCTCCTGGATGGACGCGGATCCGGCCGCCACCGTGATCGGCCTGCCCGAGAAGTCCTCGCGCTTGCGCGTCCTCTGGCTGGCCTCGCGCACCCCCGGCCGCATGCTCGACAACCCGCGCCAGATGGTGCCGCGCGCCTATCCGCCCGAGCACGGCCCCGAGCCGCCGCGCTTTTCGCGCGGAGCGCTGTGGAACGGCATGCGCGGCAAGCTGCTGCTGATCTCCGGTACCGCGAGCGTCGTCGGCCACAGCTCGCGCCACCTCGGCAAGCTCGATGCGCAACTCGCCGAGACCCGGCGCAACCTCGACGCGCTGCTGAAGGTGGCCAACGAGGCCGCCGGAACCGACAGCCGCTTCGGTGCGGGCACCGTGCTGCGCGCCTATGTGCGTTCGGAGACGGACCTCGGCGACGTCGAACAGTGGCTGCACGACAGTTTCCCGGGCGCGCAGTACGCGGTGCTGCAGGGCGATGTCTGTCGCCAGGAATTGCTGGTGGAGATCGAGGGTGTCCATCACCTGTGACCGGACCCGGGCTGGCCTGTGTCGAAGGGACAAGGGTGTGGATCGATGTCCATCGAGTGCTTTTCGAATCCGCAAGGAATCACGACGATCAGGCCCGCGACCCGGTGCTTGTCCCCGCTTCCCCTTGCGATCTTTGCGTACTTTGCGGGCCATGAGCTTCTGGAGAACGGGCGACACGGCCCGCCTCCGGCACCCAAGCCTCCGTCCCTGAACATCGACCTCACCGACCCAGCCCGCCCATGGACCTGAACCCCATCGTCTACGCGATCCCGGTCTTCTTCGCGCTGATGGGCATCGAGTACGCGGTCGCCCGTGTGCGCGGCCGGCAGGCGTACCGGCTGGCCGACAGCATCGGCAGCATCGGTGCCGGCGTCGCTTCGCAGATCACCGGCCTGTACGCGCGCGTGCTGTCCTTCGGGATCTACGTGCTCGCCTACGAGACGCTCAGGCTCGCCGACTGGCCGGCGGATTCCTGGCTGGTGTGGGTGCTGGCGCTGATCGCCTATGACTTCCTCTACTACTGGAACCACCGCCTCGGCCACGAGATGAACGTGCTCTGGGCCGCGCACGTCGTCCATCACCAGAGCCAGGACTTCAACCTCGGTACCGCGCTCCGACAGAGCAGCACCGGCTTCCTGTTCGGCTGGGTGTTCTACCTGCCGATGGCGATTGCCGGCGTGCCACCGCTGGTCTTTGCCGGTGTGGCGCTGATCGATTTGTTGTACCAGTACTGGATCCACACCGAACAGGTCGGCAAGCTCGGCTGGTTCGACCGCGTATTCGCCTCGCCCTCGAACCATCGTGTCCACCATGCGGTGAACGATCGCTACCTCGACAAGAACTACGGGGGCATCCTGATCCTGTGGGACCGGATGTTCGGCACTTTCGAGGACGAGGACCCGGCCGAGCCGCCGGTCTATGGCACGCGCAAGCCCTATCGCCGCCACGATCCGCTGTCCTCGAACCTCGAGCACTACGCGCTGCTGGCGCGGCAATCGCTGGCGACGCGCTCCTGGGGCGACCGCTTGCGCCTTTGGCTGAAGCCGCCGGGCTGGCGGCCGGCGGACCTGGTCGCGACCGAGCCCGACGTGCCCTTCGTGATCGAGCCCTTGCGCGCAAAGCCCGTGCCGCCGCTGGACCGGCCGCGGCAGATCTATGCGGCACTGTGCTTCATTGCGCTGGTCGCCGCGGCGACGCATTGCCTGGTGCTGGCGGGTCCGCGTGGTCAGCACGCGTGGGAGGTGTGGCCGTACGCGGCATGGGTGCTGTTCACGCTGTGGGCGCTGGGGCGTTGGCTCGACGGCCTGAAGCTGGCCTCGCCGCTGCTGGCGCTGGCCTGGCTGGCGGTGCTGTGGCCCTTGGGACTGGACTGGCCGGTGGTCGTTGGCGCCGCAGTGATGGCTGCAGCCGCCGCATCGCTGCCACCGATCGTGAGGACGTAGCGCGGGTTTTGCCGGTGCTCTTAGTAGGAGCGCCCTCTGGGCGCGATTGGCTTTGCCGCGAGGCGATTTCGCGCCCGGAGGGCGCTCCTACATCAGAAGCCGGTCGGCTCGCCTGAACGCTTCGAAGTCACCGGCACGATTACACTCGGTGGCCTCGCACCCCGGCTGGATCCTGCCCATGCGCCGACTCGCCCCGCTCGCTCCCTTGCTGCTCGCCGCCTGCGCGACGCCGCTGCCCCAGCACCTCGGCGAAAAGCCGCCGAAGGAGCCGATCGGCGAGTGGTTGTCCTCGCACTACACCTATCCCACCGGCCAGTACGATCCGGCCTGGTGGCTGGCGGCGCGTCCGCAGGACGAGGCGATTCCGGTGCGCATGCCCGCCGGCATCCACCAGATGGAGAAGAACTCGGCCTTCCTCGACCCGAGGCGGATGATCCCGCTCGGCCCCAGGCCGATGCAGTCGACGAACGATTTCTACACGGGCCGCATCAACGACATCGTGGTCTCGCCGGCGCCGCTGAACCCTGCCGATCCCAACAGTCACCGCGTCTACATCGCCAGCGACGGCGGTGGCGTCTGGCGTTCGGACAACTGTTGCTCGAGTGCGACCGAGTTCATGCCGGTCACCGACGACCCGGCCTTCCCCTCGATCGCGATCGGCGATCTCGAGATGGACCCTAACGATCCGGATGTGGTCTACGCCGGCACCGGCGATCTGCGCTTCGGTTCCTGGTCCTTCGGTTCGGTCGGCATCCTCAAGTCCAGCGACGGCGGGCAGAACTGGCGATTGCTCGGCGAGGAGGTCTTCGTGCCGCGCCTGCCGACGCCGGTCGGCAGCTATTCGCAGTACCAGGCGATCGGCAAGATCGCGGTCGATCCCAACGATTCGAACAAGGTGGTGGTCGGCACCAAGACCGGCCTGTACCTCTCTTATGACGCCGGCGAGAACTGGACCGGGCCCTGTTACACCAATCCGTACACCCCGGACTCGGGCAATCCACACCGCCAGGACATCACCGGGCTGCTGGCACTCGACCTCGGCGCGACGACGCGCCTAGTTGCCGCGGTCGGCACCCGCGGCAATGCGACGCCGGTGCAGCCCGATCTCGATTTCAACGGTGCCAATGGCGTCTATGCGGCGCCGATGCCGGCGCAGGGTTGCCCGGCGGGCTGGCAGCTCCTGTCGCGGCCCGACAACGGCTGGCCGGTCGGAACGGGCGCGGGCAATGCCTTCGGCCCGCTCGGGCGCCTCGAAATCGCCGTCGCACCCACCGACCCGAACCGGCTCTACGCCAAGGCCATCGACCCGCAATCCTTCGCGATCCTCGGCCTCTGGCGCTCGGCCGATGGCGGCCAGAGCTGGCAGGCGCGGGCGACACCGGCCAGCTTCAGCGGCTGCGAGCCCGGCACGCAGAACTGGTACAACGCCGGCATCACGGTTGCGCCGGACAACCCCGAATCGGTGTTCCTGAGTGCCTGGTGGGTGTACCGCTCCACCGACGGCGCTGCCAGCTTCCAGGCGCTGGCCTGCAGCAACAACGGTGAGAACGCGTCCATGCACATCGACCAGCATGCGCGCGCCTTCGTTGGTGGCGATCCCAGGCGCCTGCTGGTCGGCAATGACGGCGGTGTCTACTACAGCAGCAACGCCACCGATCCGGTGCCGAGCTTCCAGAACCTCAACCAGTCGCTGTCGGCACACGAGTTCTACTACGGCGACATCAGCGCCAACTTCGCCAACAGCGATCCGCGGACCATCGTCGGCGGCGCCCAGGACAACGGCACCAGCCTGCTATTCCAGAACTTCGGTGCGCGCGCCGACACCTGGCTGCAGGTCTGGGGCGGCGATGGCATCGTGCCGCGCATCGAGCCCATCCTCGGCCAGCGCCACTACTACTCGACCCAGCGCGGACGCATCGTGCTGTCGACCAATGGCCCGAGCGCGCCCGAGGTGGAAGCCTCGGGTCCATGGAACCCCGGGCAGACGGGGCCGGAGCGCAAGAGCTTCCTGATGCCCTTCGACCTCTACAAGTTCGGCGACCTGAACACGCCGAACAGCGGTTGTACTGCGACTGACGGCTGCACCCACCTGATCGCCGGCACCTACCGGGTGTGGGAATCGACCAACGGCGCCACCGGCAGCACGCAGGCCGCGCGCTGGACGGCGATCAGCCCTGATCTCAGCAAGAACAACCTCGTGGTCGGCACCGACAACCGCAGCGTGATCCAGGCGATCCGCTTCTCGATCCCCGACCGCCGCGTCGCGATGGTCGGCACGCTCGATGGCAATGTCTGGTACGGCTTCGGCCTCGGCACCGGGGCGGCGAGCTGGCGCGATGTCAGCGGCGGCAACCAGGTGCTGCCGAACCGCTCGATCCTCGGCGTGGCCACCGATCCGGTCGATCCGCTGGTCGGCTACGCCGCCGTTGCCGGCTTCGGCGCCAACACGCCGGCGACGCCCGGTCACGTCTACCAGGTGCGCTGCACGGCCGACTGCGCCAGCTTCACGTGGCGCGATGTGTCCGGGAACCTGCCGGACGTGCCGGCGAATGCGGTGATGGTCAACCCGCACATTCGCCAGCAGGTCTTTGTCGGTACCGACTGGGGCTTGTACTACACGGACAATGTCGAAGCCGCCGAGCCGATCTGGCACCGCTTCCC
>JANJUH010000344.1 GCA_024710675.1 Lysobacterales bacterium | reverse complement strand
CCCGCTGATCGCACGCATCAAGGCGCTCGGCATCCGCGTCAGCCTGTTCCTCGATGCCGACTCCGCGCACGTCGAGCGCGCGGCCGAGATCGGGGCCGATCGCATCGAGATCTACACCGAGCCCTATGCCCGCGCCTTCCTGGCCGGCGATGCCGGGCGCGAACTGGATGCCTGCGCGCGCACCGCCGAGCGCGCCGTCGCGGCCGGGCTTGCCGTCAACGCCGGCCACGATCTCGACCAGCACAACCTCGGCCCGCTGCTGCGGCGTGTCCCGCAGATCCGCGAGGTCTCGATAGGCCATGCGCTGATCGGCGAGGCCTTGTACGAGGGGCTCGCCGAGACCGTGCGGCGCTATGTTGCGGTGATCGCCGCCGCGTAGCCCGCGTTGACCGCCGCAGGCGGACTACGCGGGTGCTTGGCGCAGGCCTACCGCCGCTCGAGGTAGACGTAATAGAGCAGCGGGATCACGACCAGCGTCAGCACGGTCGAGACGAAGATGCCGAAGAGCAGCGAGACCGCGAGGCCGTTGAAGATCGGGTCGTCGAGCAGGAACACGCCGCCGCTCATCGCCGCCACGGCCGTCAGCGCGATCGGCTTGGCGCGCACAGCGCAGGCCTCGATGACCGCATCGGCAAGATCCCGGCCCTGGCCTCGCGCATGGTCGATGAAGTCGACCAGCAGGATCGAGTTGCGCACGATGATGCCGGCGAGCGCGATCATGCCGATCATGCTGGTGGCCGTGAACTGCGCGCCCATGATCGCGTGACCGGGCATCACGCCGATCACAGTCAGCGGAATCGGCGCCATGATGACCAGCGGCACCACGTAGCTCTTGAACTGGCCGACCACCAGCAGGTAGATCAGCACCAGGCCCACCGCGTAGGCCAGGCCCATGTCGCGGAAGGTCTCGAAGGTGATTTGCCACTCGCCGTCCCATTTGATGGCGAAGCCGCCGGTGTCCTCGGGAGCCGAGAAGAAGTACTGCTCGACCGGCAGGCCGTCGATACCGTTTTCGGCCACCTGCCCGACCAGGTCGAACATGCCGTAGAGCGGGCTGTCGAGCGCGCCGGCTTCGTCGGCGAAGACAAAGGACACGGCCTTGAGGTCCTTGTGATAGGCCGCGCGCTCGACCCGCGCGGGCCGTACCGAGACCACTTCCGACACCGGCACCAGCGCCCCGGTGGCCGAACGCACGCGGAGCCCCAGCAGGTAGTCGAGGCTGGCCTGATCGCCCGCCGGCAGGCGCAGTCGCACCGGCACCGCGTACTTGGCGGCGCCATCGCGCAGGTGGGTGGCATCGTGGCCCGCCAGGCCGATCGCCAGCGTTTCGACGATCGCCTGCTGGCTGACGCCGAGTCGCGCGGCACGGGCGCGATCGACCACGACCACCTCACGCGGCGCTGGGGCCTCCACCGTGGTGTCGACGTCAACGATGCCGTCGGTGGCGGCAAAGCGCCCGGCCAGGGCCAGGGACAGCTCGCGCGAACGCTCCGGATCAGGTCCATAGATCTCTGCCACCAGCGGCGACATCACCGGCGGGCCGGGCGGCACCTCCACGACCTTGACCGATGCGCCGTGGCGTTCGCCGATCGCCGCGAGGGCCGGCCGTACCGCGCGGGCGATGTCGTGGCTCTTGCGCTGGCGCTCGGATTTCCCGACCAGGTTGACCTGCAGGTCGCCGACGTTGGCGCCCTCGCGGAGGTAGTACTGGCGCACCAGGCCATTGAAGTTCACCGGCGCCGAGGTGCCGGCATAGGCCTGCACGCTGGCCACCTCAGGCACCTTCGCGACTTCCAGCGCCAGTTCCTGCAGCACCCGGTTGGTCGCCTCGAGGCTGGCGCCCTCCGGCATGTCGAGCACCACCTGGAACTCGCTCTTGTTGTCGAAAGGCAGCATCTTCAGCACCACGAGCTGCACCACCGCCAGGCCCGCCGATGCGCCCACCAGCAGCAGCATCGACGCGAACAGCACCAGGCGCCGGCGCGCGGCGGCGGCGCCGACCAGGAAGGGCCGCAGCAGGCGCTCGAACAGCGCATGCAGGCGACTCTCGGCCGGCTCCGCGTGCGCACTGTCGAGGCCGGCGTGGTGGCGGATCAGCTTCAGGCACAGCCACGGCGTGACGATCAGCGCGACCGCCAGGGACAGCAGCATGCCGACGCTGGCGTTGATCGGAATCGGCCGCATGTACGGGCCCATCAGCCCGCTGACGAAGGCCATCGGCAGCAGCGCTGCGATCACGGTGAAGGTGGCGAGGATGGTCGGGCCGCCGACCTCGTCGACCGCACCGGGAATCGCCTCGCGCAAGCTCTTGCCGCCCTGCGCGAGGTGGCGGTGGATGTTCTCGACCACGACGATGGCATCGTCGACGAGGATGCCGCTCGAGAAAATCAGTGCGAACAGGCTGACGCGGTTGATCGTGAAACCCATGAAGTAGGAGGCCGCCAGGGTCAGCGCCAGCGTCAGGACCACGGCGGTACCAACCACCAATGCCTCGCGCGCGCCGAGCGTGAACAGCACCAGCAGCACCACCGACATCGTCGCGAAGACCAGCTTCTGGATCAGCTGCGTGGCCTTGTCGTTGGCGGTGCGGCCGTAGTCGCGGGTGATCTCGACTTCGATGCCGGCCGGGATCACGCCGCCCTTCAGCGCCTCGAGGCGGCGCGCGATCGCACTGGTGATGTCGGCTGCATTGCTGCCGGGCTTCTTGGCGATCGCAATCGTCACTGCCGGCGCCATGCCAGTGGCCGGGCCGCCGTCGGGCACCATGTGCCAGACGTAGCGCTCGGGCAAGTCTCCGCCTTTGCGGATCTCGGCGACATCCGAGAGGTACACCGGCTGGCCACCGGCAAGGCCGATGATCAGTTCGTCGACCATCGCGGCATCGGCGAGGAAGGTGCCGGCGGTCACGGGGACCTCGGTATCGCCTCCGACACGGGCGCCGGCGTGCGCGGCGCGATTGGCGGCCGCCAGCGCCTGCGCGATCTCGCTCGCCGCAAGACCGTAACCGGCCAGGCGGGTCGGATCGAGCTCAACCAGCACCACCCGGTCCGGCGCGCCGATGGTGTAGACATCACGCGTGCCGGCAACCTGCTTCAGTTCGACTTCCAGCGTGTGCGCCACTTCCGCGAGCTCGGTGACGCCGCGCTCGGGGTCATCGGTCCACAGCGTCAGGCTCATCACGGGGACATCGTCGATGCCCATGGGCTTGACCAGCGGCTGGCCGACGCCGAGGCCCGGCGGCATCCAGTCGAGGTTCGAGTAGACCTGGTTGTACAGGCGCACGATCGCGTCACGGCGCGGCTCGCCGACCGTGAACTCGACCGTTATCGCGGCCACACCGGGGCGCGCGATCGAGTAGACATGCTTGACGCCCTCGATCTCCGAGAGTTTCTGCGCCATCGGCAGCGCGACCAGGTTCTCCACATCCGCCACCTCGGCGCCCGGGAAGGGCACGAAGACATTGGCGAAAGTCACCTCGATCTGAGGCTCTTCCTCGCGCGGCGTGATCAGCGTGGCGGCGATACCCAGCAGGAGGCCCGCCAGCGCCAGGATCGGCGTCAGCGGATTGGCGAGGAAGGTCCGGGCGATCCGTCCGGAGATGCCGAGGCGCTCAGTCATTGCCGGCGGCCCCGCGGGCGGCGACGAGAGCGGCACGCGCGGCCACCGGGTCGGTTGCCACGCGCTCGCCTGCAGCCAGACCCGCCAGCACCTCGACGCGATCGCCATAGCGATGGCCGAGGCGCAACTGCCGCAACACCAGCGCCTCCCCGGTGTGCACATACGCCGCCGCCACTTCGCTGCGGCGCACCAGGGCGCTCACCGGCAGCAGCAGGCGTTCGGCTTCGCCGACATCGAAAGCGACCTTGACGATCATGCCGGGGTGCAGTCCGGTCTCGGCCTCGGGCAGCTCCACGCGCACCTTGAAGGTGTGGGTGGCAGGATCGGCATAGGGAAAGACCACGACCTCGCGCGCCTCGACGCGGCCACCCTCGCCATCGAGGAGCACGGCGGCGCGCAGGCGCTCGCGGATCACGTCCACATCGCTCTGCGGCACGTCGACCTGGATCCTGAGCGCGCCCAGCGACAGTCCCGAGATCAGCGGCTGGCCGGGACGCACGGTCTCGCCGACCTGCACGTGGCGGGCGGTGACGATGCCCGAATAGGGCGAGCGGATGACCGTGTAGTCGACTTGCTCGCCGGCGCTGCGCGCACCGGCGCGGGCAGCCTCGAGTGCAGCACGGGCGCTGTCGCGACGGGCCGTGGCCTGGTCTAGCTGGGCCTTGGCCACCAGCCGGCGCTCGTAGATCTCGGCAATGCGCGTGTAATCGGCTTCGGCCTCTCGCAGTGCGGCCTCGGCGGCACGCAAGCCCGCTTCCGCCTGCCGCCGCGCCGCCTGCTGCTCGACGTCGGTGAAACGCACCACCACCGCCCCGGCCGGCACGAAGTCGTCGACGTCATAGGGCAGCTCGATGACCCGCCCGCCGGTCTGCGCCGACAGCGTCGCCTGGTTGACTGCCTCGACAACGCCGTCCCAGACGCGCTCGCGCGTGGCCGGTTCGGGCTTGACGGTGAGCGTGGCCAGCTCCGGCAACGCCGGCGGCGTGCGGGAACCGGGATCCCCGCCGCCGCAGGCAGCGAGGAGGGCAGTGGTCAGCAGGAGGGCGGGAAGGCGCATGGTCAACGGAAGGCCTGGCCGGTCGGGACGCCGGCCTTCTTCAGGATGATGGCCAGCGGGCAGAAGCCGGTAAAGGCCGCCTGGAACAGGTTCAGGCCGACAAAGGCCGTCAACAGCAACCACCACGGCGAGAAGAAGTGCGCCAGCAGGATGCTCACCAGCACCATCGCACCGGCAAAGGCGAAGACGAAACGGTCGACGTTCATGGCGATCTCCTTGATTAGGTGTCTCTAATGTAGCACACGCCGATGTTCTCGCAAGCTCCCGTTTCGCTCTTGTTTAATTCGCATTGTGCTAATGTAGCCAAATCAGATACAGGAGCCCCCGCATGACCGCTGCCGCCGACCTCGAAGCCATGCGCGAGAACGCCGGAGCCGCCTCGCGCCTGCTCAAGGCCATGGCCAACGAGCACCGCCTGCTGGTGCTCTGCCACCTACTCGAAGGCGAGCGCTCGGTGGGCGAGCTCAATGCCGAACTGGAACTGAGCCAGTCGGCGCTGTCGCAACACCTGGCCGTGCTCCGCGAGGATGGCCTCGTGGCGACGCGGCGCGAGGCGCAGACGATCTACTACCGGGTCGCCAGCCCGGCGGTGGAAACCGTGCTGGCGGCGCTGCATGGCATCTATTGCGCACCGAAGACGGTGCGCAAGGGGCGCGGTTGAGGCGCGGTCCCGGGCAAGCGGGACATGCGGGCCGGTGTTGGAGGAGCGTCCGGATGAATCCGGACCCACAGCGGATGAATCCGGACCCACAAGGCGTCCGCCCTACCCCATCGCCCCGGGCAACTCCGAGCGGTACTGCACCAGCTTGCCCTCGCCGCGCTCGGGCCAGTCTGCCGCGATGGGCGCACCCGGCCCCAGCAGCGCTTGCAGTGCCGCCAGCACCGCCGGCCGATCGCCAGGCGGCAGCCCGGTCCCGGTGAAGGAAAAGCTCGCATCGGCGTGCTGGCGCAAGGCGTACTGCGCCAGCGCAAAGGGTTTCAGCGCGTGGGTCACGTCGATGTTGTTGATCCATTGCCCCGCCAGCGTCCGGAAGCGCACCGGTGCGCGGCCCTCGAAGCCCGTCAGCACCCACTCCCCGCCACGTCGTTCCAGTGCCGCGAAATCACCGGTGCGATAGCGCACGAGCGGCAGGCAGAAATTGAAGCCACCGGTCAGGGTGATCTCGCCCCGCTCGCCATCCGGCACCGGCAAGCCCTCGTGATCGACGATCTCGACGACCATCCGGTGCTGCAGCAGCACGTGGGCATCGAGCGCGGGATCGAAGAAAGAGATCGGCCCGGCCTCGTTCATCGAGTGGATGTCGACCACCGGGCAGCCGAAGCGCTGCTCCAGGCGCACACGCAGGCCCGGCAGCAGCGCCATCGAGGTGTTCATCAGGGCGCGCGGACGATGGGCAAAGTCGAGCTCCAGCAGCGCCGCGAAGGACAGCGGATCGCCGCTCAGCACCTCGGGCGCCAGCGCGTCCAGATAGGCCGCGCGATCGGCCGGATCGCGCCAGTCGTCCGGGTGCAGATTGATCTTGGCCAGCCCGGCGCCGCCCTGCTGCGGCGAGAGCGAGGTATAGGTGAAACATTGGCGCTGCCAGCCGAGCAGCACCACACCCACCTCGCCAGCCCCCGATCGCAACTCGATGCCGAAACGCCTGAGCGCGCGCCGGTGGAAGCTGAGGTAGCGACCGGCCACCTGCGGATGCGAGGCGACCAGCAGCGGCTCGCCGGTGGTGCCGGTGGTGCGGAAATTGATCAGCCGCCCGGCGTCGACATCGTCGGGGACGAAGCGCGCGATATCCCGCGCCAGGTCCGCACGCGCGGTGGTCGGGAGGTCGGCAAGCCGCCTCGGCAGCGAACCGTAGCCGCGGTAATGCGGCACCCGGGTCATCGCCTGCGTCAGGAAATCTGCC
Organism: Lysobacterales bacterium; assembly: GCA_024710675.1. GTDB lineage: Bacteria > Pseudomonadota > Gammaproteobacteria > Xanthomonadales > SZUA-5 > JANJUH01. The sequence goes on along the minus strand of JANJUH010000344.1, from coordinate 2,008 downwards.
AGCCACGCTGGCATCGGCTCGCCGCGCGGATCGACCGTGGCCGCGCGGACCTCGGCCTCGAAGTCCTTCAGCGCGAGGAGATCGACAGCCTGCAGGCGATGGCCGCTGCGGTTGCGGAAGATCGGGGCATGCGGGTGCTCGCGCATCCACTCCAGCAGCAGCCGCCCGGGCTCATCGAGTCCCGGATAACGCTCGGCATCGTCCGGCTCCGCGTCCAGCCCATTCACTCACGGCCCCACTTGTCCGCCGATTCCTCCGCGGCCTTGCGCGCCAGCGCCTCACGAATCTGGCGCGCGCGCTCCTCGGCGGCACGACTGGCCGCGGCGATGCGCACGCGCTCGGCCGTGCTCACCGACAGCCAGCGGTCCTCGGCGACGGCCGCGCTCTCGCCGGCCGGGCGCAGGCCCGCCGCGCGCAGCGAGAGCCGCACCAGCTCCTCGCGACGCTCGCCGTCCTCGACGAAAGACCGCGCCGCAGCGTGCGCAGCCAGGGCGCGGGCTTGCCCATCGAGCAGATCGAGCAGCGCCTCGGCACGATAGCGGCCGAGCAGGGCTGGATCGGCGAGCAGCCAGCACAGGACCTGGGCGAGCATGCGCGGATTGCGCTCGGAGGCGGCTTTGCCACCACCGAACACCGATAGCGCAGCCGGTTCGACAGTCAGGCCGTGCAGGCGCAGCAGGTCCGCCACCAGCGCGTCGACGTGCACCTGACCGCCCTGGCTGCCGAAACGCGGCTCGGCCAGGAAGGGCGTCGGCGTCTCGGCGAGGCGCCGGGTCAGTTGTTCGAGCGGGGGGCCGGGCTCACTCATGTCGCCTCCGCGACTGCCATCACTGTCGAGTCTACGGCGAACTTGCCGAAGACCTGGGTACTCGGGCAATCGGCACATGCCGGCGCGCAGCGCGCCCGCCTGGCCTCGCGAAATCGTGCCGGCAGCTCGCTCAACGCACCGATCGCGGACAGCGGGATGCCGTACTCGTCCCCAGTGAAGGCACACGGCGCCACCCGCCCGTGCTCGTCGACGAAGAGAAAGCGCGTGCCCGGCTCGCATTCCGCTATCGGGCTCGGCGTGCCGTGCGCGGCGCGCAGCAGGCGCGCGAGGTAGGACTGCCCGCCGATCAGGCGGCAGTCCTGCATCGCCAGATCCTCGCGCAGCCTGGGCATTTCTGCCGCCAGCGCTTCGAGTTGCCGCGGCAACAGCGCCTCGTCGACATGGAACTCGGGGCGATCGCGCCCGCCGAGGGCGTTGAAGCACAGCTCGTCGACGCCCAGGCCCGCCAGCCGCCGCGCCAGCGCCGGGTAGCCGGCGATCGTCGAACGCATCAGCACCGTGTTGACGCGCAGCTTCAGGCCGCTTCCGACGGCAGCGCGCTCGCGCACGAGCTCGCGGATCGACGATTCCAGCCGCTCCGCACCCCCCGGCCAGCCGCGCAGCCCGTCGAAGCGCGCGCCCTCAGCATCCAGGCTCAGCGTCAGTTCGTCGAGTTCGGCAAGCACGGCGGCGCGTACGCGCGGATCAGCCAGCGTCGTGCCGTTGCTGGTGGCGCTGACGCGAATCCGGGCGGCGCGGGCTCGTCGGCTCCAGGTCGCCCACGGCCGCCAGCGCAGCGGTTCGCCACCGATCCAGCTCAACAGCGGCGGTGCCTCGCCGATCCGGTGGCGGCGTGCCGCTTCGCTCGCGAGCAGATCGAACAGGGTCTCGAGCGCCGCCTCCGCCAGCGTGACGCGCGCGAACCGGAGGCGCCGATCGTAGGCGCAGAATCCGCAAGCGAGGTTGCACGCGGTCGTGACCCGCACCAGCACGAGCAGTGGCGGCTCGCAGCCAGCGCCGCGGTCCATGTCAGGCAGCCGAATCGACGGTGGCGAAAAACTCGCCGAGCAGCCGATTGACCTCCCCGGCCGCCTCGACCGAACTCGAATGCCCGCAGCGTGGCAGGGTGACGAGGCGCGCGCCGCGCACACCATCGGCAATGCGCTGCGCCTCGGCCGGCGGCGTGGTGTGGTCCTCGTC
>JANJUH010000329.1 GCA_024710675.1 Lysobacterales bacterium | reverse complement strand
GCGCAACCGCCTGCTGCTGGCGCGCCTGTTCGCCAGGCCCTCGAACCTGCTGGTGCTCGACGAGCCCACCAACGACCTCGACATCGAGACACTGGAGCTGCTGGAAGAGCAGCTCGCGGCCTATGCCGGCACCGTGCTGCTGGTCAGCCATGATCGCGCCTTCCTCGACGAGGTGGTCACCAGCACCCTGGTCTTCGAGGGGGACGGGCGGATCGGCGAGTACGTCGGTGGCTACACGGACTGGCTGGCGCAGCGGCCGGCGGCGCCGGTGCTTGCCGCCAAGCCGGTGGCAGCCAGCGCGCCCGCCGCGCCGGTCGCGACACCGGCGCCCGCAGCGGCGCGCCGCAAGCTCAGCTACAAGGACCAGCGCGAACTCGAAGCCCTGCCGGCGCGCATCGAGGCCCTCGAGAGCGAGATCGCCGCGCGCACCGAGGCGATGAACCAGCCGGCCTTCTTCCAGCGCGATTCCGCGGTCATCGTCGCCGACCAGCAGGCGCTGGCGACGCGCCAGGCGGAGCTGGAGGCCGCCTACGCGCGTTGGAGTGAGTTGGAGGGCTGACGCTCACCCGGCAGCGATCAGGACAGCAACACCCCCAGCCCCGCCAGCGCCGCAGCCGAGTACAGCGCGGCCACCATGTCATCGGCCATCGCGCCGAAGCCGCCGCCGAGCTGGCGGTCGAGTGCGGACGCGGGCCAGGGCTTGACGATGTCGGCGAGGCGGAACAGCAGGAAGCCGGCGAGCAGGTAGCCGGCATCTGGCAGCCAGCCTTGGTCCAGGGGCCAGGTCGCGGCGCCGACCGCCAGCGTCAGCCATTGCCCGGCCCATTCGTCGATGACGATCGGCGAGGCATCGTCGACGCCGAGGTGTCGGCAGGCCCAGTCGGCCGCCCAGACACCGGCACCGAACAACAGGCCGACGATCGCCAGATGCGCCCACCAGGGCCAGCCGGCCGCGCCGAGCAGCACATATAGCAGCACCGCCGCCGCGCTGCCGGTGGTGCCCGAGGCCCAGGGCGACAGGCCGCTGCCCAGGCCGCTGGCAATCCAGCCGGCCGGATGCGCCAGCAGCACGCGCGCTTCGCGGCGAAGGTCACGGCTCATGCGAAGTGATCCCAGCCGCGGCCCGCCGGGCGCAGCGACCCATCGGGCTCGAGGCGATGCACGCCCTCGCCCGGGCCCATTTCGCCAATCACGGTGAGCGGCACGTGCGCCTTCCGGGCCAGTTCCGCGAGTGCGGCCTCGCGATCGCGCGGCAGGGTGAAGCACAGCTCGTAGTCATCGCCGCCGCCCTGCAGTCGCTGGCGCCGGGCCGGATCGCCGATCACGGTCGTGAGCGCTCGCGAGGCCGGCAGGCGCGCCGGATCGACCACGGCGGCCAGGCCGCTGGCGCGGGCGATGTGGCCGAGGTCGGCATACAGGCCATCGGAGACGTCGATGCAGGCCGATCCCAAGCCGCGCAAGGCGAGGCCGAGGGCGACGCGTGGCGTCGGCCGGGCCAGGCGCTGGTCCAGGCGCTCGCGGACCAGCCGGGCCTCGCCGTCCTCGGGCCGCGGCGTACCGCGCAGGGCCAGCGCCGCCGCCGCATCGCCCAGCGAGCCACTGACGCAGACCAGGTCACCGGCGCTGGCGCCGGCGCGGCGCAGCGCCTGGCCGGCCGGCACGCTGCCGATCAGCGTCAGGGTCAGCGTCGCCGGGCCGCGCGTGGTGTCGCCGCCGACCAACATGACCTGGTGCGCCGCCAGCAGCGCCAACAGGCCGTTCAAAAAAGGATCGACCCAGCCGGGATCGAGCGAGGGCAGTGTCAGCGCGAGCAGCGCGTGGCGCGGCTCGGCGCCCATGGCCGCCAGATCGCTCAGGTTGACGGCCGCCAGCTTGTGGCCGACGTCGGCCGGCTCGGCATCCAGCGGGAAGTGCACGCCGGCGACCAGCGTATCTACCGCCACCACCTGCTGGCAGCCCGGCTCAATCGCCAGCAAGGCCGCATCGTCGCCGATGCCGAGTGGCACGTCGGCGCGCGCAGGGACGCGCCCGGCCAGGCGCGCGATGAAATCGAACTCGCCCATCGGCAGCGTCGGGCCGGTTCAGCGACCGCCCGCCATCTCCGCCTGGCGCTCGCTGCGCGCCAGCTTGTCGAGCACGGCATTGACGTAGCCATGCCCGCCGACCGCGCCGAAGTCCTTGGCGAGCTCGACCGCCTCGTTGATGACGACGCGGCAGGGCACATCGAGACGATGACGCAGTTCGTAGGCCGCAAGGCGCAGCGCGGCGCGTTCGATCGGGTCGATCTCGGCGACCGGACGGTCTGCGAGCGGCGCGATCGCGGCATCGAGGGCTTCCAGCTCACGCTCGACACCCATCAGCAGGTCGGCGAAGAACTCGCCGTCGGCGATCGCCATGTCCTGCTCCTCGTTGAACTGGCCGATGATGTCGCGCATCGAGCCGCCGCCGAGCTGCCATTGATACAAGGCCTGCAGCGCACGACGCCGGGCGCGGGCGCGCTCGGCATTGGCCGGCTTGAGCGGCTTCATGCGCCGGCTCCCATGGCGGTGGCGAGGTTGAGCTGTTCCAGCACCGCGAGCGCGGCCTCGGCGCCCTTGTTGCCGGCCTTGCCGCCGGCACGGTCGAGCGCCTGTTCCATGGTGTCGACGGTGAGTACGCCGAAGCCGATCGGCAGTGCGTGGGCCAGCGACACCTGCATCAGGCCATTGGCGGCGCCGCCGGCCACGTAGTCGAAGTGCGCTGTGTCGCCGCGGACCACGCAGCCGAGTGCGACGATGCCCCGGTAATGGCCGCTGGCCGCCAGTTGCTTGGCGACCAGCGGCAGCTCGAAGGCGCCCGGCGCGCGCACCAGCGTCAGGCTGGCATCGGCGATGCCGTGGCGGACCAGCGCGTCACGGGCGCCGGCGATCAGGCGCTCGACGACCAGCTCGTTGAAGCGTGAAGCGATCAGGGCAATGCGGCCCTCGACCGGGCCGAGGTGGCCTTCCAGGATGTGCATGGGCAGGGGCATGTCGTGCGGAAACCGGCAGTCTATCAGTCCCTCCGCACGCTACTGCTCCAGCCGTGCCGTGCGTCGAGTGGCCGCCCGTCCCCCCATTGCGCCCCTTCATCGGGCAGAATGCGGCCCCGCAACGGCGCCGGGAACTTTCCACGCCGTCTTCGATCCTTTCCAGCCATGCCGAACCGATCCGGTCCGGCCCCCGCCAGGAGACTCCGATGCACAAGTGGTTCCAGGTTGCCGCCATAGTCGTGGCCGGCATGCAGGGCGCATTCGCGCAAGACGCGGCGGAAGGCAAGGTGCGCGCGGCGCTGAACGACCTGGCCCCGGGCATCAAGGTCAACGAGGTGCGCAAGGCGGCCGTCGAGGGCTTCTACGAGGTCATCGTGCAGGACAGCCAGATCGTCTACGTCAGTGCCGACGGCCGCTACCTGCTGCAGGGCTCCTTGTTCGACATCCCGGAGAAGTCGGACATCACCGAGGCACGCCGCGCCGAACTGCGGGTCGCCCTGTTGGCGCGTGCCCCCAGCAACCAGCGCATCATCTTCGCGCCGAAGGGCGAGCCCAAGGCCAAGATCGCGGTGTTCACCGACATCGACTGTGGCTTCTGCCGTGAGCTGCACAAGCATGTCGAGGAGTACACCGAGCGCGGCATCCAGATCGAGTACCTGTTCTTCCCGCGCGCCGGCGTCGGTTCCGACTCGCACCGCAAGGCCGTGGCCTCCTGGTGCGCCAAGGACAAGCAGGCGACGCTGACGATGGCGAAGAACGGCGAGGACCCGGGCAACGCGACCTGTGTCAACCCGATCGCCGACCAGTTCCAGCTCGGCCAGCAGATGGGCGTCACCGGCACCCCGACCCTGATCTTCCCCGACGGTTCGGTGGCACCCGGCTACGTGACGCCGGACCAGCTCGAGCAGCGCCTGGCGGCCATGCAGGCGGCGGCGCCGGAGGGCAAGGAATAGTCTTTTTTCGGGACCCGGGACCCGGGACCCGGGACTCGGGACTCGGGACTCGGGACTCGGGAGAGGCGGTGAGTGGTCCGCGCGCCAGCGGGCCTTCTTGCCTCCCAACGGCATCAGGCCGAAGAGCGTCCGGATGAATCCGGACCCACGAGCGCATCGCCAGCCTGTGGGCCGGCATTCATGCCGACGCTGTTGCCACCACTCACTGGCCTGCGGCAAGCTCGTATGCTCGCCGCGCGGCCACCCCTGCGGCATTCATCCCGCAGCCCCTATGATTCGGCGCCTCGCTCCCGTGCAGCCGCCCGCCGATGCCCATCCTGACGATTCCCGGGGCCGAGGCCCTGTCCGAGTTCCGTCGTGAACGCCTGAACCGCCGGCTGGCCGCGCATGGCGCCCGCCTCGCCGCGGTGCGCGAGCTCTTCGTCGTATCCGGCGCCGATCCTGCCGACGAGTCCCGCCTCGCGGAAGTGCTGCAATGGGGCGCCGTGGCGGCCACGCCGGCAGGCACCATCGCCAGCCGCCATGTGGCGCCGCGAACCGGCACGCGCTCGCCGTGGTCGAGCAAGGCCAGCGAGATCCTGAAGCGCTGCGGGCTCAAGGTGGATCGTGTCGAACGGGTGCTGGTGCACGATTTCGACCAGTGGCCGCAGGAGCCGGCGCAGCGACAGGCCATCGACGCGCTGATCCATGATCCGATGACCCAATCGGTGCTCGAGGCGGCCGATCTGCCCGTGCTCTTCGCGCATCCGGCGGCGCGGGCGCTGGTCGAGGTCGAGGCCACACCGGCCGCGCTGGCAAGGGCCAATCACGAGCTGGGCCTGGCCTTGTCCGAGGACGAGATCGCCTACCTCGTGGCCAGTTATGCCGAACTCGGGCGGCAGGCCACCGATGCCGAATTGATGATGTTCGCCCAGGCCAATTCGGAGCACTGCCGGCACAAGGTCTTCAACGCGAGCTGGACGATTTCGGGGGCAGCGGAGCCGCTCAGCCTGTTCGGTCACATCAAGGTCAGCCACGCCAGCACCCCGGCCGGCACGCTGGTGGCCTACAAGGACAACGCGGCCGTCCTCGAGGGGCACGTCGCCGCGCGCTTGATGGCCGCCGCCGATGGCAGCTACCGCGCCGTCGTCGAGCCGGTGCACCTCGCGATCAAGGTCGAGACGCACAACCACCCGACCGCCATCGCCCCGCATCCTGGCGCCGCCACCGGCGCAGGCGGCGAGATCCGCGACGAAGGCGCGACCGGCCGTGGTGCCAAGCCCAAGGCCGGCCTCAGTGGTTTCACCACCTCGCACCTGCGCTTTCCCGAGGCCCCGCAGCCCTGGGAGGTTGCGCGCCCGCTGCCGGCGCACATGGCGAGTGCGCTGCGGATCATGACCGAGGGTCCGCTCGGGGCAGCCGCCTTCAACAACGAGTTCGGTCGCCCCGCGATCGGCGGCTACTTCCGCACCTTCGAACATTTCGACGCCGATCCGCGCGAGGGCTACGCCTACGACAAGCCGATCATGATTGCCGGCGGTGTCGGCAGCGTGCGACCCCTGCACGTCCACAAGCAGGATTTGCGTCCCGGTGACGCGGTGGTCGTGCTCGGTGGGCCGGCGATGTTGATCGGCCTCGGTGGCGGCGCCGCCTCGTCGAAGGCCAGCGGCGCCGGAGCCATCGCCCTCGACTTCGCCTCGGTGCAGCGCGACAACCCGGAGATGGAGCGGCGCTGTCAGGAGCTGATCGACCGCTGCATTGCCCTCGGGACGGACAACCCGCTGCGCACCATCCACGATGTCGGTGCCGGCGGACT
>JANJUH010000289.1 GCA_024710675.1 Lysobacterales bacterium | reverse complement strand
GATGATCCCTACCTGGTCGTCGCGGCCGACAAGGGCACCGCCACCTTCTCGGACATCGCCAACTCGATCAGCGAGGACTACGGCTTCTGGATGGGCGATGCCTTCGCATCGGGTGGCTCGAAGGGCTACGACCACAAGAAGATGGGCATTACTGCCAAGGGCGGCTGGGAGAGCGTCAAGCAGCACTTCCGCGCCCTCGGCAAGAACTGCCAGGCTGAGGATTTCAGTTGCGTGGGCATCGGCGACATGTCCGGCGACGTGTTCGGCAACGGCATGCTGCTGTCGCGGCACATCCGCCTGATCGCCGCCTTCGACCACCGCCACATCTTCCTCGATCCGAACCCCGATTCGGCACGCAGCTTCGCGGAGCGCGAGCGCCTGTTCGCCCTGCCGCGCTCTTCCTGGGCCGATTACGACGCCACGCTGATCTCCGCTGGCGGCGGCATCCATCCGCGCAGCGCCAAGTTCATCCCGATCAGCCCCGAGGTCCGCGAAGCCCTCGGCCTGGCGGAGGATGTGACGCAACTGACGCCCGCCGAAACCATGAAGGCGATCCTCAAGGCGCCGGTGGAACTCCTGTGGAACGGCGGCATCGGCGTCTACGTCAAGGCCAGCGGCGAGAGCCACGAGGAATGTGGTGACCGCGCCAACAACGCCGTGCGCGTCAACGGCAGCGAATTGCGTTGCCGCATCGTCGGGGAAGGCGGCAACCTTGGCCTGACCCAGCGCGGGCGCATCGAATTCGCGATGGCCGGCGGCCTGCTCAACACCGATTTCATCGACAACTCGGCCGGTGTCGACACCTCGGACCACGAGGTCAACATCAAGATCCTGCTGAATGCGGCCATGGCGGCCGGTGCGCTCGAGGGTGCCGCGCGTGACCAGCTGCTGGTGGAGATGACCGACGAGGTCGAGCGCCTCGTGCTCTTCGACAATTACCGGCAGAACCTCGCCATCAGCCTGATGCAGGCCTTGTCGGTGCCGCGACTGGGTTCCAAGCAGCACTTCGTGCGCACGCTCGAGCAGCAGGGCCTGCTCGACCGCGGCCTCGAGTTCCTGCCCACCGACCAGGAGTTCGAGGAGCGCAAGTCCAAGGGCCAGGGCCTGACCCGGCCGGAGCTGTCGATCCTGTTGTCCTACTCGAAGATCGTGCTCTACCGGCAGCTCCTCGATTCCGACGTGCCGGAAGATCCCTACCTGTCGAAGGAACTGCAGCTCTATTTCCCCACTCCCCTGCGCGAGCGCTATTCGGAGCTGATGGAGAGGCACCGCCTGCGCCGCGAGATCATCGCCACGCAGGTCACCAACTCGATCATCAACCGCATGGGCGCGACCTTCGTGCTGCGCATGGCGGAGGACACCGGCGAGCAGCCGGCGGCCATCGCCAAGGCCTTCACGGTGGCCCGTGAAGTGCTGCGGGCGCGCGAGTGGTGGGCCGAGATGGACCGGGCCGAGGAAGTGCCCGAGCAGGTCCGCCTGGAGGTGACGCTGGCGATCTGGAACCTGCTGCGCAACCTCACGCGCTGGCTGCTGCAGCTGCCGGGCTCGCGCCTCGACATCGCTGAACTGGTCGAGCGCTTCGCGCCCGGTTTCGAGCAGCTCAACGCCAGCCTCGACGAAGTCATCCCGGCCAGCTACAAGCAGCGCTACGACGAGCAGGAGCAGGCTTTCGTGGCGGCCGGCTACCCGGCGACGATGGCGCGCCGGATCGCGCGCATGCCGGTACTCAATGCCGCCTTCGACGTCATCGACCTCGCCCGCGAGCGCGGCGTGGCCATCGACGAGGCGGCGCGGGTCTTCTTCGAACTGGGCGACGCGCTGCACTTGCGCTGGTTCGGCGAGGCCATCGAGACGCTGCCGGTCAGCGGTCGCTGGCACGCCAATGCGCGCGGCGTGCTGCGCGACGAACTGTTCGCGCAACGTCGCACGCTGGCGGCAAACCTGCTGTCACAGCCGGCGACACCGGGGATGTCGCGGGTCCAGGCCTATGTCTCCTCGGGTGACCCGGTGCTGGCGCACACGATGGCGATGTTCGGCGAACTGCGCGCACAGCAGTCGGTGGACTACCCGACCATCTCGGTCGCCGTCCGCCGCCTCGGCCAACTGGTCGCGGCGCTCAGCCGGCAGGGGGCTTGAGGAGTCAGGCAGGGCGGGACCGCGGCCAAGCCGCGATCCCGCCCCCCGCGGTACCGTCATTCCGGGGTAGGCCGAAATCCAGCGCGCTTCCCCCTCGTCGCCAGTACCTCCTGGATCCCGGCCTACGCCGGGATGACGAGCGTCGGGGGCCCGCAGCAAGAAATGGACGCCGTCCAGCGAGCCCCGGCCCAGCTCTTCTTCGCGTCCTTCGCGTCCTTTGCGGACCAATGCTCTTCCCGAGTCCCGAGTCCCGAGTCCCGAGTCCCGAGTCCCGAGTCCCGAGTCCCGAGTCCCGAGTCCCGAGTCCCGAGTCCCGAGTCCCGAGTACCCTGGACCCGGGTCCCGAAAAATCAAAGCGCCGCCAGCACCGCCTCGGCGCTCGACACCTTGAACTCGCCCGGCGCTTCGACGTGCAGATGGGTGACCACGCCGTCCTTTGCGACCAGCGCGAAGCGCTGTGCGCGCACGCCCATGCCGAACTTGCTGGCATCGAGCTCGAGGCCCAGCGCCTTGGCGAAGGCGGCGTTGCCGTCGGCGAGCATGTACACCTCTTCCGGCACATTCTGGCTGTTGCGCCAGGCGTCCATCACGAAGGGGTCGTTGACCGCCATGCAGACGACGCGATCGACGCCCTTGCCCTTCAGCGCCTCGAGCTGGTCGACATAGCCCGGCAGGTGGCGCGCCGAGCAGGTCGGGGTGAAGGCGCCGGGGACCGCGAACAGCACGACGGTCTTGCCGGCGAACAAGTCCTCGGTGCCGATGGTCTGCACACCGTCCTTCAGATAGCTCAGGGTGGCCGCCGGAATGCGCTCACCGACCTGGATCGTCATCGTGGATCTCCTGCTGGGATGGAAGGCTCGCGATTCTATGCGGCGCAGGCGAAAGCCGGGTGACGCTGCCAGCGATCAATCCCAGCGATCGTCACGCACCCAGACCGCACCGTGCTCGATGCGGATCGGGAACACGTGCACCGGTTCGTAGGCCGGGGCGCACAGGGCCTGCCCGCTGCGCAGGTCGAAGCGCGCGCCGTGGCGGGGACATTCGATCTCATGGCCGCAGATGCGCCCCCCGGCGAGTTCACCGCCGTCGTGCGTGCAGACGTCCTCGATGGCGTGGTGCTCGCCGTCGACATTGACGACGACCACCTGGGCGCCATCGACGTCGACCACGCGCCAGGCCCCCGGGCCCATTTCATCCCTTGCGCACACGCGGGTCCAGTCGCTCATGGCTTGCGGCTCCTCTCGGGCGGCGGTGCGCCGCGCGGGTCGATGTCGGTGGAAGTGCGTTCGCGGCCCGCCAAGGCACCGAGCAAGGTGGCCCAGGGCAGCGTGACGGTCTTGATCCGGTTGGGATAGCCACGGATCGATTCGAAATGGCGGAAATCGCCGAGCGCGGGATCCAGCCCGGGCGTGGCAGCCGTCATCTGCTCCAGGGCACTTTCGCCGAGGCGACGCACTTCGTCCAGCGAGCGATCGAGGATGAGGTCTCCCATCACGCTGGTCGCCGCCAGCGTCAGCGCACTGGCCTCGGCCTCGAAGCCGAAGTCGACGATGGTGTCGTCGCGAATCAGCAGGTCGATCGCCAGGCGATCGCCACACAGCGCATTGAGCCCCTCGGCCCGCACGCTGGCATGGGCAAGGCGCCCGAGGTGATGCGGAGCGCGGGCATGGGCGAGCACGATCTCGCGGTAGGCGTCAGCGACGGTCATCGCCCGATGATGCCAAAGCCGCCGGTCGCAGCGACCCGGCAATTCGTCGCCCGGCCCTTGTGGGCTCGGCGGCCGGCCCCTACGCTTGCCGCATGAGCCTTCGATCATCGCGCGCCCTCGCCCTTGCCGCCGGGCTGGCCTTGTCCAGCCTGCTGCCAGCAGCCGACCGCCCACCCTCCGACCAGTTGCCTGCCGACCCCGGCCCCTGGGTGGTCCGCGCCTATTTCGACACCAAGAGCCAGCTCAATCGACTGGCCCGGCGCACCGCACCCTGGGAAGTCAACCACGCGCAAGGCTTTGCCGTCGTCGAAGTCGACAACCGCTACGAGTACCAGCGCCTGCTCGGCGACGGCTTCCACGTCGCCATCGACGAGGCCCTGACCGCCTTCCTGCGCAATCCCGGCGGCAGCCCGGAAGCGCTGCCCGGCTACGCCTGCTACCGCACCGTCGAGGAGACGCAGGCCACGCTGGCCGATCTCGCCGCCGCCCATCCGAATCTGGCCAGTGTCATCGACATCGGGGATTCCTGGGAAAGGCAACAGAACCCGGCGCTGGGCTACGACCTGACGGTTTTGCGCCTCACCAACAGCACGATCGGCGGCGACAAGCCCAAGGTCTTCATCGTCGGCGCGGTGCACGCGCGCGAGTACACGCCGGCCGAAACCCTCACCCGCTTCGGCGAATGGCTGCTCGCCGAGTACGCGGACAATGCCGAGGTGCGCTGGCTGCTCGATCACCAGGAAGTGCACCTGCTGCCGCACGGCAATCCGGATGGCCGCAAGTACGCCGAGGCCGGACAGCTCTGGCGCAAGACGGTCAACCAGGCCTATTGCGGCGCCACCAGCAGCAACCGCGGCGCCGACATCAACCGCAACTATCCCTTCGAATGGGGCGGCCACGGCGGCTCCAGCGGCGACCCCTGCAACGCGATCTATCGCGGCCCGGCGCCGGCTTCGGAGTCAGAGACCGCCGCGATCATCGCCTACACGCGCACCCTGTTCCCCGATGTGCGGCCGCCGGACCTGGTTTCGCCGGCACCCGAGGACACACCCGGCCTGTTCGTCGACGTCCACAGCTACGGGCGTCTGGTCATGTGGCCCTGGGGTTTCACCGAGACGCCCACCGGCAACGGTACGGCGCTGCGCACGCTCGGACGGCGCGTCGCCTGGTTTCCCGGCTACACGCCGCAGGCCAGTATCGAGCTCTATCCGACCGACGGCGGCAGCAAGGACTTCGCCTATGGCGAGCTGGGCGTCGCGTCACTGTCCTTCGAGCTGGGCGATGCCTTCTTCGAGCCCTGCGCTGGCTTCGAATCGACGATCTGGCCCGACAACCGGCGCGCCCTCGAATACCTGTTGCGGGTGGCCCGGGCGCCCTACCGGCAAGCTGCCGGCCCCTCGTTGGAGACCGTGCTGAGCGCGCCGGTCGAGCCTGGGGAGCCCGCACAATTCCTGCTGACCGCCAGTGACGAACGCTTCGAGCAGAGCAACGGCGCGGAGCCGATCCAGCCGATAGCGGGCGTACGCGCGTGGCTCGATACACCACCCTGGTCGGCCGGCGCACAGCCGGTAGCCGAGGGCCTGGCGATGGATGGCGCCTTCGATACGCCGACCGAACTGACGGTCGTCGCCGTGCCGACGGCAGGCTTTTCCGAGGGCCGACGCATGGTTTATCTGGTCGGTCGCGACAGCGCAGCCGAGGGTCCGGTGCATGCGGCGTGGCTCGAGGTGGTCGCGCCCGGATCGACCGGCCGCATCGCCGGGGTCGTTCGCGATGCTGCGAATGGCTTGCCGATCGGCGTACCGGCGCTGGTGCGCCGCGCCGGCAGTGGCACGGCCAGTCGACCGGAGGCAGGCAGCGCCTACGCGCTGCGCGCGCCCGCGGGCAGCCACACCCTCGAGGTGAGCGCCAGCGGCTACGCCGCGCGATCCATCGCCGATGTCGCGGTCACGCTCGGCGCCGACACCCCGCTCGACATCAGCCTCGAGCCCTACTGCATCCTGTTCTCCGACGACGCCAGCGGCGGCCTCGGCCAGTTCACCAGCAGCAGCGGCTGGGGAGTCTCCAGCCAGCGCTCCACCAGCCCGCCGCAGAGCTTCACCGACTCGCCCGGCGGCAACTACGGTAACGGCGCCAACAGCAGCCTGACGAGCGTCCCGCTCGACCTGCGCGACAGCGCCGACCTGCGCCTGTCCTTCCAGTCCTGGTGCGACACCGAGACCGGCTACGACTACGGGCGACTCGAGGTGTCGACCGACGGCGTGGTCTGGGACCAGCTCTGGAGCTGCAACGGCGATGCCTCCTGGAAGGCCGTGGACATCTCCCTGCCCGGCCTGGCCGGCGCCAGCCAGGCGCAGATCCGCTTGCGCCTGACCACCGATGGCAGCGTCACCCGCGACGGCTGGTATGTCGACGACATCGTGCTCTCCGGCACCGGCGCCTTGTGCCGTGGCAGTGGCGATGGATTGTTCGAGGATGGGTTCGAGTAAGCGGCAGCCGAAGCGATCTGCGCGAAACAGGGGCTGATGATGGGGTGAGTGGCCGCTGCTGATTTGGTGGAAAGGACCAGGAAAAGCGTCCGGATGAATCCGGACCCACGATGGCGCCTCACACCCGTGGGTCGGCCTTCATGCCGACGCTTTTGCCACTCACCACTCACCACTCACCACTTACCGGCTTCACCCGGCACTAGCCCTTCACACCGCGTCCCGGGAGAATTGCAGGCTCGACGCCATCCGGGCACGATTCGCCCCTTGCCGCCCGCAACGCGCCATTCGGCCCGGCCAGACTGGGCGCCGTCCACCGACACAGGCCACAACCTTGACCCCGCACTCCCTGCTCGCCTCCATCGACGATCCCGCCGACCTGCGCCGACTGCCCAGAGAGCAGCTGCTTCCGCTCTCCGAGGAGTTGCGTCGCTTCGTGCTGGAATCGGTCTCCCAGACCGGCGGGCATCTGTCGTCCAACCTCGGCACGGTCGAGCTGGCGATCGCGATCCACTACGTCTTCGACACGCCGCACGATCGCCTGATCTGGGACGTCGGCCACCAGAGCTATCCGCACAAGATCCTGACCGGCCGGCGCGAGGCCATGCGCACACTGCGCCAGCTCGGTGGTCTCAGTGGATTTCCGCGTCGTGAGGAGAGCGAGTACGACGCCTTCGGCACCGCCCATTCCAGCACCTCGATCTCGGCCGCTGCCGGCATGGCGCGCGCGGCGGTGCTGAAGGGCGAGCGCCGTCACGCGATCGCGGTGATCGGCGACGGCGCGATGACCGCCGGCATGGCTTTCGAGGCGATGAACAACGCCGGCATCGAGAAGGACCTGCCGTTGATCGTGATCCTCAACGACAACGACATGTCGATTTCGCCCCCCGTGGGCGCGCTGAACCGTTACCTCGCGCGGCTGATGAGCGGACGCTTCTACGCGCACACCAAGAAGGGCATCGGCAAGGTGCTGGAGATGGCCCCGCCGCTGTACGAACTGGCGCGACGCTTCGAGGAACACGCCAAGGGCATGGTGGTGCCGGCGACGATGTTCGAGGAGTTCGGCTTCAACTACATCGGGCCCATCGACGGCCATGACCTCGAGTCACTGATCCCGACGCTCGACAACATCCGCCAGCGCATCGACGAGGGCGACGGTCCACAGTTCCTGCACGTGGTTACCCGCAAGGGCCAGGGCTACAAGCTCGCCGAGGCCGATCCGGTGCTCTACCACGGCCCGGGCAAGTTCAACCCGAGCGAGGGTATCCGCCCGTCCGCTGCCCCGGCCAGGAAGAGCTACTCGCAGATCTTCGGCGACTGGCTGATCGACATGGCCGCAGCCGATTCCCGCGTGGTCGGGATCACTCCGGCGATGCGCGAGGGCTCCGGCATGGTCGAGTTCGAGCAGCGCTTTCCGAAGCGCTATTTCGACGTCGGCATCGCCGAGCAGCACTCGGTGACCTTCGCCGCGGGCCTCGCATGCGAGGGCATGCGCCCGGTGCTGGCGATCTACTCGACC
>JANJUH010000281.1 GCA_024710675.1 Lysobacterales bacterium | reverse complement strand
CTGACGCCCTTCTTTGTAACCCGCAATGAGCTGCGCCGCTCAGAAGCTGACGCACCGAGTTTCCACTTGTACCGGGTCTTCGAGTTTCGACGGAAGCCGCGACTTTTTCGGTTGCATGGAGCGATCAGCGGCCACTGTCTGCTCTTGCCGGTGAGCTATCTGGCACAGTTCCCGGGAGCAGGCGGGTGAGTACGCACCTTCTCGAGGACTGAAGGGTTCGCTGTGGCAATTCATGGATCCCTGTTCAGTCCAGCGTCCGCCGCCCCGCTTCACCCGCCAACTCATGCATCCGCTCGACAGTGGCTGTCAGCGCCCGCGCCACCGGCGATCCGCGCGAGGCGAAGAGTTGTGCCAGCGAGTGGTAGTAGGCGAGGGTGCCTTCGCGTCCTGGTGTGAAGCGCGCGAACACCGCGGTGCCGACGGCGGGGTCCTCGAGGTCGCCGACGATTGCGCGGGCGTTGTGCAGCTTGTCGCAGGCGGAAACGAGCAGGGCAGCCGGCGATTCCTCGTGCAGGTGAGCGAGATAGCGCAACTTGCGTTCGCGCCAGTCGGCGAGCTTGTCGCCGCTGGTCACGGCGGCCTTGCCGGCGGCGGTGCCGTCGGTGCAGGCGAGCACGATGGCGATCCTCGAGGGTTGAGGGCCAGCGCGGCGGCGACGCTTCGCGCGACCGGGGCGATGTGGCGGGTCATGATTGATTCCAATCGTGACGTAGTCCTATGCTGACGGTTCCTTCGCCCGGGATGTCGCCTCCGATGAAAGCGCCGGTTCTTGCTGCCCTGTCCCTGTTGCTGGCCCTGCCTGTTCATGCCGCCGAGCGCTGGGTGGGTGGCGTGACCGCGCGCGTGCAGATCGATGCAACGGGTAGGGCGACTTCGATCGAGTTCGATCGCGAGCGTAGCCGTGATCTGACGCGAGAGTTCAAGGACGCGATGATGGAGCGCCTGCGGCGCGTCGAGTTCGAGCCGGCCCGTCTTGACGGGCAGCCGGCGGCTTCGGAAACCAGTGTTCACGTTAGCCTGGGCGTGGTCGAGGGCCCCGAGGGTTTTGGTCCGCTCCGGATCGAGGGCCTGTACTTGATCCCCGGTTATCTCAAGGTCTCGCCGCCGCACTATCCGCGGCGAAAGTTGATGCGTGGCATCGAGGGCTACGTCGAAGTCAAGCTCTCGTACGACGCGGAAGGGCGGGTCACCGAGGCCCGGATCTTCGACGCGGAGAAGGCTGACCCCGATTTTGCCAAGGCCGCGCTTGCCGCCGCACGCAAGTGGCGGTTCGATCCGCAGAGGATCGAAGGCCGTGGGGTGGCAGGACAGGCGTCGGTCCCGGTGTTCTTCGCGCTCGAGGGTGGCCCGGCGCGCGGTGAGTCGGAGGTCGCGGTGCTGCGTCTGGGCGATGGGAGTCGCTTGCGGGTCGTCAAGGATGTGCCCGAAGAGGGTGCGCCAGAACGCGAAGAGCTGGCCGACTCGGTGGTTGGCGTGCGTTCGATCGAAGGGGCGCGCGAGGCGATCGGGGGCTGAGGTCGACGCAACTTGCGGTGTCATCGCCGGTGCGGTTCGCTGCGCTCACCGGCACCCTACGTGGGTGTGGAAGGCGAGGCAGGGTGTGGTGAGCGCAGCGATCCGCACCTGTCGCCGCTCCGCGTCGCCTGAGGTCTTGCGCGTATCCTCGTCACTTTCGCAGTGGCCCGCTGATCCTGATGGCGCTTGAAGTTTCGGACGAAGGTCGCGCCGCGCTGCTGGCTGCGGCGCGGCTGCTTGCGGAGCTTGGTCTCAACACCGGTACCGCCGGCAACCTCAGCGTGCGCATCGGCGATGGCCTGCTGATCACGCCGAGTGCGGTCCTGCCCGGTCGCATGCAGCCAGCCGACATGGTCTACGTCGATGGAGACGGCCACGCCCATGGCGCGCGAGAGCCCAGCAGCGAGTGGCAGCTCCACCGAGACCTGTACCGGGCGCGGCCGGAAGCCGGTGCCGTGATCCACGTCCACTCGCCCTTCGCGACGGCACTCGCCTGCCAGCGTCGCGACATCCCGGCCTTCCACTACACCATCGCGCGCTTCGGCGGGGATTCGATCCGCTGCTCGGAGTACCACACCTTCGGCAGCGCCGAACTGTCGGCGACCGTGGTGGCCGCGATGGCCGATCGCACCGCCTGCCTGATGGCGAACCACGGCGCAACCGTCATCGGCCGCGACCTCGACCACGCATTGCAGGTGCTGCGCGAGTTCGAGGCGCTCTGCGAGCTGTACTGGCGCACGCTCCAGCTCGGACCGCCGGTGCTGCTGACGGTCGAGGAGATGGCAGCGGTGGTGGAGCGCTATCGCAGCTACGGCGCTCGCCGCTAGGCGTTACTGCAGCACGATCTCCACGCGCCGATTCTGCGCCCGCCCGGCTTCGCTGGCATTGCCGGCAGCGGGCGCGAGCGGGCCGACGCCATGCGCCGCCAATCGCTCGCTGGCGATGCCGAAGCGCGATCCCAGCGCCTGCACCACGCTGGCGGCGCGATCGGCCGACAGGCGCTGGTTGTGCGCGAAGCTGCCCTGGCTGTCGGTGTGGCCAACGACATACAGGCGGATCTGCGGGCGTTCCCGGAGCAGGCGCGCGACCTCTTCGAGTGCGGCATCGGAGGCCGGCTGCAGGCGGGCGCTGTCGGTGTCGAAAAAGATCCCTTCAACCACCACCCGGCCATCGCGGTCGAGCGCCTGCGAGAGCGCGGCGGCATCGACCTTCACCAGGCCCTGCTGCATGGCCTGGATCTCGACCACGTGGACGAAGTGCACGCTGGGATTGATGCCGACCGAGACGTAGGCGGTGCCGCCCTCGTGGGACATTTTCCCGGTGAAGTAGCGGACGTCGGACACCGCGCCGAGGTTCATGCCATTGATCGCGTTCCAGCTCGGGATCTGGCGATGACCGACCCCGCTGCTGGCACAGCTGTCCCGGCCGACGCAGTCGTAGTCGACCTTCAGACCCGCCGCTTCGAGCGCCTGCCGGTAGTTGGCCAGGATCTCCAGCGTCGAGCGACCCTTGGGGTTGCGATAGCGCAGCCGGCTGACCTTGCCTTCGAGGGTCTCGGTGAGGCTGGCGTCGTCCTTCATGCCGACGATGCGCGCATAGGCATCGAACTCGGCGATCTTGCGCTCGGTCTGCTGCGAGTCCGGGTAGGCGCTGATCAGTGGGTGGTCCTGGGCGTGCAGGGGCAGGGCGATCAGCGCGAGGGTGGCGATGAAGACGGCTCTGGACATGGTCGGGGGCCTCGATAAGGACGCTGGCGCGGACCCTAACGCGAAGCGGGGTGATGGCCAAGTCCTCGCGCGTGACCGCCGGTGCGGTTCGCTGCGCTCACCGGCACCTCACGCGGGCTCCGTGTGGTCGCTTCGGGCGCGTAGGGTGTGGTGCGCGGAAGCGCACCGCACCGTCGCTGGTATCGTCGGTATCGTGGCCTCTGCAGCGCTCAGAACTCCGGCGGCGCCGTGGTGCCGAGCAGCCAGCCCAATGGCAGATCGCTGGCCGTACCAAAGGCCGCGAAGCTCACCTGCTGGCCGTCGCTGCTGCGGATCGCGTACAGCGTCTGGTCGGACGGGCGCCAGACGGCGATGTCGTTGCGCTCGTCGTCGTCGATGTCGATGGACAGCGGATAGTCGCTGGTAAAACCCCAGATGACGGGCGTCGGGTTGGGGTGCAGGTACCACTCGAGCACGCCGGCGTTCTTGCGCACGACCATCAGTCCGAAACGGTTGCCGCTGGCGCCGCCCAGCCAGTTGCCGAGCACCATGCGGTCGCCGGGCACGCCCCAGAAGGGTCCGGAAAAGTAGTCGATCCGACCAGTCCGATCGAGCTGGACCTGCACGAGGCCCATGCCGCCGACGCTGGTGCGGGCGTAGATCGTCACCTCGTCGCGGCCGTCGCCGTCGACATCCTGGCCGCTGCCGAAGCCGATGGACGGGGAATCGAACTGGGCGGGAAAGACTGTGCGCGGGTCGATCGGGATGTCGCGCGCGCTGTCCTCGCTGCTGAGCAGGAAGCGGCCGATCCAGCGGGACTGTCCGCCGAACTCGCCGAGGAAGGCCATCGCGAGATCCGTGGTGCCGTCGCCGTCGTAGTCGCCGGGAATCGGGACGTGCTGCGTGCTGCTCCAATCACCGGGCAGGGCCAGCGTCCGCGTCCCGGCACCCGTGGTGAAGTTCAGCGTGCCGGTGCTGGCATCCCAGAAGCCCAGGTTCATCCGCGAGCGCCCGCCAAAGCGCCCCGGATAGGGCTGCGTGGTAGCGCCTGTCCCGAAGGCGAAGGGTCCGAAGTCCGCCGGCGGGTCGTATTGGCGGATGCGCCAGTCGGGCGCGCCGCCGGCGTAGTCGAGCAGCGTCAGCGGGCTGCGTGACAGGCTCTCGTTGGCACCGTTCACGACCACATCGAAGCTCGGCCGCTGGCAGCGCTCGACGACGGTTTCGAGTTCCTCGAAGCCGCTGGCATGGAGGGTTTCGTCGACGTTCGTCTCGACCACCAGCCGCGCCCGCGTGATGCTGCCCGTGCCGATCGCGCCGGCGGCGCGGGCGATGCGCAGGGTCAAGGGCAGCGCGGTGTCGATGTCGTATTGCAGATAGCGCCCGACCAGGTTCACGCAGAGGCCGGCCTGGCCGAATTGGTAGGCCTGCACCGGTGCCAGCGAGCGCACCGCAGGCGCGGCGGCGGCGTACAGCCACGGGTAACTGGCGCGATCGTCGATCCGGTAGCGGCCGGACAGGCCGATCGCTGGATTGAGGCCTGCGAACTCGGCGAGGGTCAGTTCGACGGTGCCCGACGCGTCCACCAACGAGAGTTCGAGTTCGCGGGCCCGGCTGTAACTGAGGTCCAGTTCGAGCCTGGCGGCTGCTATCGGGGCGTTGACCGTCGAAAGGTCGAAGACCAGTTCGCGGCCGCTGCCGTCGATGGCGCCAGGATTCGTGGCATCGAAACCGAGGCGGGCGGCGGGTGCCGCCGTAGCAAGCAGCAACAGGCAGAGCGTGAGAATGCGCAGCATGGGAACACCGGGAGCGGTCGATGGGCTGGCGTACGCTGTTTGGGGTCTGCGGCTGACATGGGATGCTTCCTGCCGGGATTGGGGGGGCCTGCGGCCTGGTTGCCTGTGCGATTCACCGGGTCCACCATCGCCCGCTGCACGCCCTTGCGCTGCCGTCATCCCGGCGAAGGCCGGGATGACGAGCATGGACGGTGTCTTGAGCGCCCAAGACCACGCCCCCTTCTGGCTCCGGTCGGGTGGCAGCCCTTCCTGCCTTGCAGCCGGTGCGGTTCACTGCGTTCAACAGCACCCTGCATCAGCTGCCGTCGATGCCGTGGCCCTGCTGCCCCTTCGGCCGATACACCCTGCGCTGCACCCTGCCGATACTTGGGTCAGCCCAGGGAGTGCCCCACGATGCATTCCAATTCGCAGCGCAGACGCGCCTTGGTCACTCAGGCCACCGAGTTCGCCGGCCCTCCCGCCGTCGCGGCGCTGTGTCGTGAGGGCTTCAAGGTCATCGCCAGCGATGCCGGCTTTGCCGATGCCGGGGCGGCTCGCGCTTTCGAGGCGGCCCATCCCGGGGCGAGGGTGAGCGCAAACTGCGATCCCGAAGCCCTGCTCGAAGAATGCTGGCAGACCTTCGGCGGCCTCGACGTACTGGTCAGCAACGACGCTTACCCGGCGATTCACGGTCCGCTGGAATCGCTGGCGCCCGAGGCCTTGTCGGAAACCTTGCGCGCCTTGGTGGAGCGTCCCTTCCGCCTACTGCAGTTGCTGGTTCCGCGGCTGAAGGCGCAGGGACACGGCAACATCGTGATGATCACCTCCTGCCGGACCGAGCTGCCGATGCCGGGTGGGGCGGTGCCGGACATGGCGCGCGCGGCGGCGAATGCGCTGGTGCGCTCGCTTGCGATCGAACTGGCGCCCTTCGGCATTCCGGTCAACGCCATCGCACCGAATTTCCTCTATAGCGAGGCCTACTTCCAGCGCGCGAAGTTCATCGACGATCCGGTCGGACGCGCCTACATCGAGTCCGTGGTCCCGGCCGGCCGGCTCGGCGAGCCGGCCGAGATCGGCGAACTGGTGCGTTATCTGGCGACGCTGAAGGGCAGCTTCCACACCGGCTCGATCATCAAGTTTTCGGGCGGCTGGCCGGCGGGGCCGCTGCGTCCTTGAAGGGCATGGCGTGGCGGGGCGGTGCCCGGTCGCGCGGCGGCCGTGGCCGAGCGACCGGGCCTGTGTGCCTCAGAAGCGCCAGCCCAGGCCCACCGTGACTGCCCACGGCTCATAGTCGGCCTCGATCCGGCCATCCGTGCTGCTTTCGCCATCGAGTTCCAGCGAGGAGGCGCGCAACCAGCGCAGGCCGGCGTCCAGGTACCAGCTCTCGCCCAGGTCATAACGGGCACCGAGGAGGAACTGGACGCCGTTGCCGCTGCCACTGAAGGAGCGCTCGCTGCCGCCCGACTCGAAGTCGACGTCGACCTCGGTGAGCCGCACCAGGCCGGCGCCCAGATAGGTGCGTGCCTTCGGTGAGCCGAACAGGTCGATCTCGTAGAGCGCGTTCACGGCGAGCGAGGTCGATGCGTAGTTGCCGCTGCCCTGCGGAGCCGGGGCTGTGAACCCAGGCACTTCGCTGTCGACGCTCTGGTAGGCGAACTCGCCCTCGATGCGCCAACCGTTGCCGAAGTCCCAGCCCAGGGCCGCTCCGGCCAGGCCGCCACTGTCCAGGGCGGCATCGCGGGATTGGCGGGCGCCGGCCCCGCTGAAGTCGAAGCGCTGGTCCGACTGGCTGGTGTAGCCGAACAGGGCTGTCGCGTAGGCGCCGGGTTCGGCCGCTTCCAGCGTGCCTGCGGCGAGCAGGCTGAGGGCTGCGATCAGGGTGCCGCGATTGACGCGTGGGAGTCTGGTGAGCATGGATGTCCTCGAAAGAGATGACGGGGGGCTAGCCCGCGGCGGGCGGGGTCGGAGCGCATCCTCGTCATCGGCACACGTGAAAGTGTGAAGAAAAACAGACACTTGCATCAGCGGTCGGGTCGATGCACGAGCGGTCTGGGTGGCTGCGCCGCAGGAGGGTTGTTGACACGGCAGCGGGACGTCCTCGGTGAGAATCGAGGCCTTCGCTCCATGGAAGCCCGCATGCCCCAGCTCCGTGTCGATCGTCTGCTCCCTGCGGTCGTCGCCGTTCTCGCCCTGCTTTTCGTGGTGCTGGACCCGCCGGCCTCACGCGGCCTGGGCTTCGGTCCCGCCTTGCTCTTCTGGCTGCTGCACATCGGCTTGGGCATGGTGCTGGCGATCTGGGCGACAGCGGCCCTGGGCGGAATCCGGCCGGTGGCTGGCTGGGCTCCCTGGTTGCGCATCGTCGCCGGCGGGATGCTCGGCAGCCTGCTCTTCGCCCCGCTGGCCTTGGGCCTGGACCTCTACTGGCCGGTGGCCACGGCAAAGGAACCGCCCGATGGCCTGCTCGACGAATGGGAGGCGAAGGGTGGGGTGCTCGCACTGCTGGCCGAGTGGCTGTCGCTGCTGCCCTCGTTCCTGGCGGCCTGGCTGCTGGTCAACGTCTTGCCGCTGACGCGCGGTGGGGAGTCGACGTCGGCGCTTTCCGCGACGGCAAGCTCGGTGGGCGCGTCTGTGCAAGCCGGGACGGGCAGCCGTGCGGACGCGGTGGAGGATGTTGGCGAAAGAGCAATCGCGAGTGCTCCGGCGGCGCCGCCCACCGCCACCGATCCCGCGCCTGACCCGGTCGAGCGATCCGAACCTCCGGAATCACCGGAGCTTCCCTTGGCCGCAACCTTCCTGGACCTGTTGCCACCGGCCATCGGAACCGAGCTGGTGTCGATCCAGTCCGACCTGCACTACCTGCAGGTGCGGACCACGCGCGGCCGCGCCACGGTCCTCGCGAACATGGCCACGGCGGAAGCGGCCCTCGGCGAGACCGGCTTGCGCGTGCATCGCTCGTACTGGGTCGCATTGAGGCACGTGGTGCGGCTGGTCCGGAGCACGCGCGGCACCTTCGTGATGCTCAGCGACGGCGAACGCGTGCCGGTGAGCCGACGCCGCGTTTCCGAGGTCCAGGCGAGGCTGGGGCGGGACTTCGTGGTCGATGCGGGCCGCGGCCAGGCTGTCGTCAGTGACTCAACGTGACTCCTGGGACAGCAGCCCGCGCGCCTGCTCGTGGATCGCACGCACTGCAGGATGGCTCATGCGGCGCTGCGCGGTGATCGCGTAGAAGCGCTCGCTGACGCCATTCGCGTGGCCGACCACCTCGAGACCGTAGTGCCGGCAGACCTCGGCGGCGACCACGTCGGGGGCGACCACGAGCCCGGCGCCACCGGCGCCGAAGGCCTTCATCAGCGCGCTGTCGTCGAACTCGCCGATGATGCGCGGGCGCACGCGTTGCTCGTCGAACCAGCGCAGCAGGCGCGCACGCATCGCGATGTCCTCTCCCGGTGCCAGCAGTGGCGCGCCGTCCAGGCTGGCCGGGAAGCCGGGGCGCAACCGGGCGGCGATCGCCGGTGTCGCCAGCAGCACTGTGCCGCACTCGCCGAGGCGATGGGCGTGGGCGCGAATGTCGGTATCGGCCGGCAAGGGGCGGTCGGTCAGCACCAGGTCGAGGCGGTGGATCGCCAGTTCGGCGAGCAGGCGGCCGAGCTTGTCCTCGCGGCAGACCAGGCGGATCGGCTCGCTCAAGGCCAGTGCGGGTGCAAGCAGCCGGTAGGCCAGCGATTTCGGCACCACCTCGGAGATGCCGACCCGGAAGGGCAGGGTGCGCTGGCCGCCACTGCGCAGCGCGTCTTCGAGTTCGCGGCCGAGTGCGAAGATCTGGTCGGCGTAGCTGCTGACCATACGGCCGGTTTCGGTCAGCTCGAGACGCCGGCCGACACGCTGGAACAGAGGCACACCCAGGCTGGCCTCGAGACTGGCGATCTGGCCGCTCAGCGTCTGGGGCGCAAGGTCGAGCTGGGCGCTGGCGCGCTGGATGCTTCCGGCCCGTGCGACGGCCCAGAACTGCTGCAACTGGCGGTAGTTGAGCCTGGCCGGGGTCTCGGCGGAACTGGCTTTCATATCGGAAATACCGGATTGATGGGCTTTGTTTCTCTGCTTTTATCAGAGTTCCAGGGCGCTCACCATTGCCGTCATCGTCTGATCCTGCCGGGAGCCCCGAGATGCAGATCCAAGTCCAGGTCCACGGTTTCACCCTCACCGACGCCCTCGACCAGCACACGCGGCGGCGCTTGCGCTTTGCGCTGGACCGTTTTGCAGACCCGATCGAGGCGGTGATCGTGCGGCTGTCGAGCGATCACGGCGGTCGCAGCAGTCGTTGCCAGTTGCAGGTCCAGTTGCGGCGCCGTCCGGACGTGCTGGTGGAAGCAACCCGCGACGACCTCTATGTGGCCATCGACCGGGCCGCCGATCGTGCCGCTGAGACCGTGGCGCGGCGCGTGGCACGGACGCGTCATCTGGCGGTGCAGGGTGCCGGCTCCGTGCCCGGCAGCGGCTTCCCCGCAGGCTTTACGGATCTGGCGGAGGCTCGCCGATGAAGCCGCCACCGATTCCGCATGCCCGTGCGCGGCGCCTTCCCCGCATCCCGCGCTGGGCCTGGGTCAGCGCGGCCTTTGCGCTGGTGCTGGTTCCCATCCTGTTGGTCTGGCTGGCCGTCGCTTTGCTCGGCGGCGCGTGGCAGGCAGGGAACGGGATGGTCGACCAGGCCAAGAGTTGGATCGGGCTGGTGGCGCCGGAAGCGGCCCGGGAGGCGGATGCCGCACTGGCGCAGGTCCGTGAGGCGGCGCAGGCACTGGCGCCGTTGGCAGCCGACCCGGCTGCGGCGGCACGCGCGGCCGTCGACGCCAAGGTGGCCGAAGTCGGCGCCGCGGTGACCGAGCCCTTGGCGGGCGCCAGTGCCGAACTCGCTGCGAAAGCCGCCGCAGCGGCGACGCTGGCCGGCGCGGCCGCGCTCGCAGGGCAGGAAGCCGGCGCGATCGCCGAACGTGGCCGGGCTGCACTGGACGGAGCGCTCGGCGCCCTGGCGCCAATGCCGACGATCGATGTCGCCGGCGAGGATCCGCCCGGCTTCGAGCGCCTGCCGGGTTTCGTGCGCACCGAATACCGTCGTGGCGACGGCGGGGTCTTTGCCAGCTACCTTGGGCCAGTACCGCAGGCCGAGGTCATGGCCTTTCACCGCAAGTCGCTCGAAGCTGCCGGCTATGCGGCGATCGTGCAGTCGGCCGACGGTCGCGGCACCGCCATCGAGTTCCGCCGGGAAGGTCATGTGCTCTGGCTGTCGGCGCAGGCCGAGGCCGGCGGCAGGACGCGGCTCGAGCTGCGCGCGGACTGAGGCGCCGGCTGTGATGGCGCATCGGGTGGCGGGACCTCGACTCGCTCAGCGGCCGATGCGCGGCAGCGCTGGCACCGCGCGATCGCGTCCCGCACGCTTGGCGGCATAGAGTGCGGCATCGGCCCGCGCGAACAGTTCCATGGCCGGTTCGCGCGGCTGGCATTCGGCGACCCCGGCCGAGAAGCGCAGCGTGATCGGACCGGTTGCGGCGGACAGCGGCAGGTTTGCGCATCGGCCGCGCAGCGCATCCAGCCGGCGCACGCCATCGGCCATCGTGACGCCGATCATCACCAGCGCAAACTCTTCGCCCCCGTAGCGACAGGCGATGTCGCCCGGGCCGCACTCGGAGAGTAGCAGCCTGCCGAACTCGGCGAGCGCGCGGTCACCCGTGGCGTGGCCGTGGCTGTCGTTGAGTGCCTTGAAGTGATCGAGGTCGAGGATGGCGAGGCACAGGGTTTCGCCAATGGCGAGCGCCCGCGCCAGTTCTCGCGGCAGGGTTTCGTCGAACCAGCGGCGGTTGTAGAGCTGCGTCAGCGGGCAGCGGATCGCCTGCTCGCGAAGTTGTTCGTGCAGGCGTTCGATCTCGGCCACGCGTTGCGCCAGTTCGTCGCGCGCAGACTTGAGTTCGCGCTCGGCTTGCACGCGTGCAGTGACGTCGAGCTTGATGGCGATGTAGTGGCTGACCTGGCCCTGCAGGTCGCGCACCGGGGTGATTGTCTGGTCCTCGCAATACTCGCTGCCGTCCTTGCGCCGGTTGATGATCTCGCCGCGCCAGGTCTTTCCCGAGCGCAGGGTGTCCCACAGTCGCGCGTAAAAGGCCTCCGGGTGGCGGCCGGACTTCAGCAGGCTGGGTCGTGCACCGATCAACTCCGTTGCTGCATAGCCGGTCATTGCGCACAGCGCAGGATTCACCTGCACGATGAGGCCGCCTGCATCGGTGATCAGCACGCCGTGTGACGCGGCGTCGATGGCCTGGGAGAGCAGCCGGACCCGGTTCTGTGCCTGGCGACTGGCGGTGACGTCGCGGATTGCCACCATCACGAAGCGCAGGCCGCCGACATCAAAGGGCCGCAATGCGATGTCCACCGGGACCTCACGTCCGTCCCGATGACGAGCGCCCAGTTCCAGGTCGCGGCTCATCGGTCGCTCGCTCGGGTGGGCCAGGTAGGCGTCGCGCAGGCGGGCATGGTGTCCGGCGCGCTGCGGCACCAGGCACTCGACAAGCTGGCCGCAAAGCGCCTGTGGTGGCCAGCCGAGTTGGCGCTCGCACATGGCGTTGGCATGGACAATCACGCCGCCCGAGTCGACGATGACGACCGCATCCGGGTAGAGCTCCAGCCAGCGGGTATCGGCAAGATCGGTCATGCCACGGGAATGCAGCGCGTGCCTGGCGGAAGGCGCCAGTCTGCCGCGTGTCGAGCGTGGCGTCCTTGAGCGCGATTAAGTCGCTGGCAGCCTCGCGCAGACCGGCAAATGCCGGGCCTCGTTCACTCGAAACCGCTGCCGAACAGCTCGTCGCCTGCCGTTGCCGCCAGCGCCCAAGAGAGGCCATCACTGCTGCGGTGCTCCCAGCCCCATTTGCGCCACGGGCTGACGCGGAAGGCGGGCCGGCCGGAGGCCGGGCCGGCCGGGCGGATCCAGAAGTTCACGCCGGCATCGTAGGTCTGGTAGAGCTGGGTGATGTCGGCCGCGAGCAGCGGATCGCGCTGGTCGAGCAGCGCGCCGAACCAGTCGGCCCAGGCGAGCGCGGCGACCACGTCCAGCGCGTGTTCCTCGTCGTGGATTGGCGAGGTGCTCGCGAAGTCGCTGCCGTCGTGCTCGATGACGTAGCGCGGCGCCAGCGTGGTGCCGCCGTACTGACTGGCACCGGTGCGCAGCGCGGTGCGCAGGAAGGTGCCGCTGCGCCGGATCATCTGCGCCGTGACGGCATCCTCGCCGCTCTGGTAGGCGCGACGCAGCGCGTCGGTCAGCAGTGCGGTCATCCACGTGGACGCGCCGTAGGCCGCGGGATCCCAGTCGCCGTGCTGCGCGCCGGTGTGGTACCAGCCGCCATCGATCCGGCTGGCCGGGATGCCGATGGGCACGCCGTCCTGGTGGGCGGCCAGTGCGGCGACAATGGCGTCGACGCTGGCGCGGCGCGCACTGCTGCCGCTGACCTCCCAGTCGATGAGGTGCGCCATCAGCTTGAAGGCGACGCTGCGCTCGGTCCAGAAGCCGAGGTTCTGGGTCCAGGCGTGGGCCGTCGAATCGTGCGCGCCGGCGGTGCTGCCGATGGCCGGCAGGAAGGTGTCGTCGCCGGTCAGCCAGTACGTGTAGGCCAGCGACTCGTTGAACGAGTACTTGTTGTCCGAGGGGTTCAGCGCAAAGCCGCCGGAGGCATTCAGCCGGGCGCGGTAGAACTCGCTGTGGCGCACGGCCTCGCGCAGCGGTTTCAGGAAGCCCGAGCGCAGGTAGAGCGTGTGCATGGTCGCGGCGCGATCGTACAGCCAGGGCTCGAAAGCGGTCTTGTATGGGCACTGGTTGCCCGTGGTGACCCCGGGATCGTCCTCATTGATCACGTTGTAGAAGTTGTTCTTCAGCGCCCGCTCGGCTTCCTGGGTGCCGGGCCAGCTGGCTATCGCATCCATGGTCGCCGGGTCGTCGCGCTGGGGGCCATTGGATGGATCGAAGGGCAGGGTGCGGGTGTGGCGGAGCACGCCCTGCGCGAGCCAGGCGGCGGGCAGCGTCGCGTAGACGCGCGGCTCGAGGACGTTGTCGGCCTGCGCGAAGCTCCCCGTCGTCACCGGGGCCCACAGCGTCGCGCGGGTGGCGCGCGCGGGACGGTTCAAGGTGCGCGGCGCGCCGCCCCATTCGACGCGGACCCGCCTGGCTTGTACCGGATTGGCGAAGGAGACCTCGACCTGCACCAGCACCACGCGCCATGACATGCCGTCGAGGGCCGCGTTGCTGCGGTGGCGCCAGGGCGTCAGGCCCTCGATGTATGCGGGGATCTCGTTGCCGCCGTCGAGCACGCGGAGCTGGGCGAGGCCGGCGGTGGGGATTGATCCGCGCGGGAAGGGCACGCCGAAGCTGGCGACCACCGGCGTGTTGGCCGGCACTGATTCGATGGCGTGCAGGTCGACCTCGATGCCGCCCGCGGTGACCGCCGGGGCGATGAAGGGCTCGACTGCGATCGCGGGCACAGCGAGGAGCAGGCCGAGGCCCGAAGCCAGGATCTGGAGGATTCGCCGCATCGCACCGCTCCCTGCGCGGGACTGCCGCCATTGTGCGCCGTGATACCGGCAGGCGCGGTGGCGATGACTGTGCGGGCCGTCGAAAAAGGCAAATGACGAGCCGCGGGATTGCTTCAAGGTATCGATCGCGCGTCAAGCGCGCTCCCACATCCAGTACGCGTGTCAGTCGCTGGTCGTGAAGTCCGTCCTTGATGTAGGAGCGCTTGCGGCGCGATGGATCTGGCCACGAGGCAACCGGGTCGCGCATCAAGCGCGCTCCCACATCCAGTACGCGGGTCAGTCGCTGGTCGTGAAGCCCGTCCTTGATGTGGGAGCGCCCTTGCGGCGCGATGGATTTGGCCACGAGGCAACCGGGTCGCGCGTCAAGCGCGCTCCCACATCCAGTACGCGGGTCAGTCGCTGGTCGTGAAGCCCGTCCTTGATGTAGGAGCGCCCTTGCGGCGCGATGAAGCAGGCCGTGTGGCAACCCTATCGCGCGTCAAGCGCGTTCCCACACTCAATGCGCTTGATCTGTCGGATTCGGGCCGAGAACGCGAGCCGCCTCGGCGCGGGCGCGCTGGATGCAGTCCTCGATCGCCATGCCCTCGAAGGCATTGCCCACCAGGGCGAGTCTCTCGCCAGTCAGCAGCTGATCGATCACGGCGAGGCGCTCTCCATGGCCCAGCCGGGGCGAGGGCAGGACGTGTGACCATGCCATCGTGTCGCCGAGCATTGATGCGGGGACGGCGAGGACCTCTGCCATTCGCGCCA
>JANJUH010000261.1 GCA_024710675.1 Lysobacterales bacterium | reverse complement strand
GTGGCGCCCCGGCTCGCCGGTCTTCGGTGCGGGCTTCGAATAGCGCGAGCTACCCCCTGTCATCGCCCGGCCCCGATCCGGTATTGCTCTCACCGAGGCCGCCCGAAGCCATCGCCGGGCGCCACGGAGGGACATCGTGGGGAACGAGACACCTGCTGCCGCCATCACCGAAGCGCCGCCCATCCGGGTCGCGCCGCCGCTGGACTACGCCCGCCTGACCCGCGTTCCGCTGCGCTGGACGCTGTCCTGGGTGATCGTGGCCCTGCTCGGCGCGGAGGCCCTGGGCGAGTACAAGGTGGCGATCAAGCGGACGGAGGCCACCGGCGTCTGGATGGCGCCGGTGGCCACGGCGCGGATCGAGGCGGCCTTGCATCGCGCCTTCAGCGGCACCGGGCCGAACGACATCGACATGGTGCGCCTGCGCCCCGGCGGTGATGGCCGGGGTGCGGTGCTGCCGGATGCGGCCACGCTGCATTTCGACGATGGCTCCTTCGAGATCGCCGTGGCGCTGCGCGACGAAGGGCCCTTCCGCCTGGGCTGGCGCCTGGCCACGCCGGCAGACAGTCCCACCGTGCTCTGGGCCTGCGGCCATGCCCGCCTGCCCGCGGGCGCCCGCGAGTTGCCCAACCCGACCACGCTGCCGCCGACCTACCTTCCGCCCATCTGCAGGGATCTGCCATGACCGAGACCAAAGAGGCTTTTGCCCGTCGCCAGTTCGAGTTCCTGCTGGCACGCGGGCACTCGCGCGAGGAGGCCGAATCGCGCCTGGCCGCTGCGGGCCTGCCGCGCCCCGCCACGGGTGCCGAGGGTGCCGACGGTGATGCGCTGGCCCGCCGCCTGCGCGCGCAGCAATCGGCGCTGGGTCGCAGCTTCCCTGCCGTCGAAGGCGCGGCGCTGGGCTTCCGGCGCGACGTGGGCGCCGCACTGGCGCCGGTCTGGCAGTCCTATCGCGGCATTGCCGTGCATTTCGCGCTGGTGACCGTGTTTGCGGTGCTGATCGTCTACACGCTCCGGATCTACGTGCTGCCGCAGTTTGCCGAGATGTACCAGGCCTTCGGCGCCGACCTGCCCGGGCTGACGAAGTGGGTCTTGACCTGGTCGGGTGGTGTGGTGTTGCCGTTGGTCTTGCTGCTGCTCGCGGCAGCCGCCTTCCTGCTGCCGCGGCGCGTCCGTCGACAGGTCGAGCTGAGGATCGACCCGGGCCGCTCGCCGTGGCCGGCGATGCTGCTCGGCCACCGTGTCGGCGGGCTGTGGGCGGCCTACGAGATCGTCGTTGCCCAGGCCGCGCATCGCGAGGGCATGGCGCCGAGCGATGCCATGGATGCCGCCGCCGCCTTCGCCCGCGACTGGCTGAGTGATGGGCGCGCCTGGCCGGAGGCCGCGCGTGCCCAGGCCGCCAGCGCGGGAAGCCTCGGCACCTTCGAGGCCGAGCTGCAGCACCAACTCGAAGAGCAATGGCGTGAACTGCCGATCCGCGCCGCCGCTCGCCGCGAGTGGATCGCGCTCGCCGCTTCCCTGCTGCTCGGCCTGTACATCGGCTTCGTCGTGATCGCGATCTACCTGCCCATCTTCAAGCTCGCCTCGGTCCTGTGACCGGACAAGGAACCGCCATGAATGCACGCAATGCCCGTGGTTTCACGCTGATCGAACTGATGATCGTGGTCGCGATCATCGGAATCCTGGCCTCGATCGCCATTCCCGCCTACCAAGACTACACGATCCGTGCGCAGATCGCCGAGTCGATGACCCTGACGACCGAAGTCAAGCAGCGCATCAACGAGCACTACCGCGCCCGCGGCCGTTTCCCGGCCGACAACGCCGACGGCGGCATGCCGGGCGTCCGCCAGTTGCTCGGCAACTACGTGGCCGGCGTCGAGGTGGCGAACGGCGCGGTCCACGTCGAACTCGGCAACAAGGTCAACCAGATCGTCCGCGGCAAGATCCTGACCCTGCGCCCGATCATCGTCACCGGCAGCCCGGCCAGCCCGATCTCCTGGGTCTGCGGCAACTCGCCGGCGCCGGACGGCATGGAGACCGTGGGCGACAACCGCACCAGCGTGGACGATCGCTTCTTGCCGAGCGTGTGCCGGTGAGGGGCGAGGCGGGTGGCGAACGACGCCCATCGAGCACCTGGCATCGTCAAGGCGCTCCGCGATAGGTGGTCGGGGGAAGGGTCAGGGGGCAAGGGGTCAGGGGTGCGGCAAGACCGCGTCGTGAAGCAAACCCCCTGCCCCCTGCCCCTGCCCCCCCTGTCACCCTCGGTCACCTTCGGATATTGTGAGGATTCCGTTCAGGCGGCCAGCCGTCTGGACGGCCCAATGGCCAATCACCGACCCAGGAGATCCTCCGTGACCCAGCGCACCGCCCGCAAAGCCGCACTGCCGCGCCGCCGCCACCTCGCCCTCGCGATCGGCGCCCTGCTGCTGCAACCCGCAGCGCCGGTGCTGGCACAGGGCGGCCAGGACGAGGCCACGCGCCTCGATGGCGTGACCGTCACCGCCACCCGCCGCGCGGCGAGCGTGCAGGACGTGCCGCTCAACATCAGCGCGCTGTCGGGCGACACGCTGAAGGAGGACGGCGTCGGCAGCCTCGCCGAGATCGGCCGCATCGTGCCTGGCCTGTACGTGCTGGACCAGGGCGCGCGCGCCACGAACGCGATCATCGTGCGCGGCCTCAATGCCGATCCCATTGCGGCCTCCGAGGCCCTCGGCAACGGCAGCGGCGGCACGGTCGCCACCTACATCGGCGAAATCCCGCTGTACGTGGACCTGCGCCTCGAGGACATGGAGCGCGTCGAGGTGCTGCTCGGGCCGCAGGGCACGCTGTACGGCGCCGGCACGCTCGGTGGCGCTATCCGCTACATCCCCAAGCGCCCGGATTTCGACGCCACCACGCTGCAGGTGCGCACCAGCGCCTACGGCCTGTCGGAGAGCGATGGCGTCGGCTACAACTCGGGCTTCACCGCGAACATCCCGGTGGCCGAGAACTTTGCACTGCGCGCCAGCGTCGACTACCTCGACGACCCGGGCTTCATCGATTACGGCTTCGTGCTGCGCAATCCCGGCGTTTCCGATCCGGAGCCCAATTTCAATGACCCGGCCGATGTCGCCGCCAACCTGCGTCGCGAGAAGGACGCCGACTGGCAACAGACCCTGAGCGGCCGTTTCGGCCTGCGCTGGCAGCCCAGCGATGCGATCGACGTCAACCTGACCTACTACTTCCAGGACCAGGAAGTCGGCGGCCGCACGCAGAACCACCAGGTCGCCTTCGGCACCGACCGCTACACCTCGGCGCACCGCTACCTCGAGCCGAACGATCGCCGCAACGAACTGACGGCGCTCGAGATCACCGCCGACCTGGGCTTTGCCGAACTGACCAGCGCCACCGGTTACTCGCAGTACAACGAGCGCGGCCAGCGCGACCAGTCGGACCTGCTGATCACCCTGGAATACAGCTACGAGGCTTTCCCTGCCTTCTCGGCCTTCACCCGCGAGGACCAGGACGACGAGACCTTCAACCAGGAGATCCGCCTGGTCTCGACCAGCGATGGCCCGTGGAACTGGATCGTCGGCGGCTTCTACAACAAGCTCGAGTACTCGGCCTTCAGCCGCGAGTTCACCCCGGGCTATCCGGAGTACCTCGGTGGCCTGCGCCCGGACAACCTCGAGTACATCTCGGCGGCTCTGGGCGAA
>JANJUH010000234.1 GCA_024710675.1 Lysobacterales bacterium | reverse complement strand
AGCACCCGGTGCAGCGCCTCGCAAGCCTGGTCCTTGGGGTACTGCTCGCAGTGCCAGTCGGGATAGCCCCCGGAATCGGCAGAGTAGCCCTGCACGTTGATGCTGCCGGGACGGAAGGCGGCGCGCGCGAAGTTGGCGAGCTGGGCGTCGTCGAAGCCCGCGATGTCCTCGCCGCGCAGCAAGCGCGCTTCGCCGGTGGAGGGATCGCGCCAGGTGATCGCCAGCGGTGCGATCAGCGTGTGCGGGTAGCGCCTGAGGTACTGGCAGAGCGCCCACATCATCGCCTTGTTGAGCACGTTCTCGACTTCACGCCACTCGGGGCGGCCGCTGATGGTCAGGTCGCGGCTGTCCTTCAGATCCTTGCGCACGCCCTCGCCGACCCGGCCCTCGTGCTTGCCGGGGTCGGCCTCGAAGGCCTCGATGATGGTCCGGCAGTCCTCCGGGGGCAGGGCGCCCGGATACAGCTCGATGAAATCCCCCTGAATCGTGCTGCGCTGCATCACCGCCCTCACGCTGGTAAACAATGTCCTTCGATACCACGACAGCCCCCGAAAACCGTGATGGCCGTCACAAAAATGCGCACTCGACCGGCGCCTGGCGAATTGACCGCCGATGAACCTGTCCTGAAGATGCGCGGGCTGCGCGTCGGGGGCCCGACGCCACATCACCTCTTGGGGAGAAATTGTTCTTTATGCGCAAGTCCACTCTGTGCGTCGCCCTCACCCTCGCCGTCGCCTCGGGCAGTGCCCTGGCCGGTGGCCGTTCCGATCTCGTGCTCGCCGCGCTGGCCGCCGGCAATGCCGAGTATGTCCAGGGTGAAGTGCTGATCCAGTTCAGCAAGGGCGCCTCGGCTGGCGTCAAGAATGGCGTGCTGCGTGGCCTCGGTGCGCGCACGGCCGAGGTCGTTCGTGGCGGCGAAGGCAACGACGCCGAAATCCAGGTCGTCAAGCTGCCGCCGGGCCTGGCGATTGCCGACGCGGTGCGCGCCGTCGATGGCCTCCAGGGCGTGGACTACGTCGAGCCGAACTGGGTCTACAACACCCAGCTCGCCAGCAACGACACCTACTACACCAATGGTTCGCTGTGGGGCATGTACGGCTCCTCGACCTCGCCGGCCAACCAGTTCGGTTCGGGCGCGGGCGCGGCGCGCTCCAACAACTGCTCGAACGTCCTCGTTGGCATCATCGACGAAGGCTACATGTTCAACCACACCGATCTGGCGGCCAACGTCTACACCAACCCCGGTGAGATCGCCGGCAACGGGCGCGACGACGACGGCAACGGCCTCGTCGACGACGTCTACGGCTGGGATTTCGACGGCAACAACAACACGCTGTTCGACGGCGTCGGTGATGACCACGGCACGCACGTCGCCGGCACCATCGGCGGCGTCGGCAACAACGGCACCGGCGTCTCGGGCGTCTGCCACAGCGTCAAGCTGATGGGCGCGAAGTTCCTCGGCAGCCGCGGCGGCACGACGGCGAACGCGATCAAGTCGGTCGACTACTTCACCGACCTCAAGATCCGCCATGGCCTCAACGGCACCAACGGCAAGCCGAACCTCGTCGCCACCAACAATTCCTGGGGTGGTGGTGGTTTCTCGCAGGCCCTCGCCGATGCCATCGAGCGCGCCAATGCGGCGGGCATCCTGTTCATCGCAGCGGCCGGCAACAGCGCCTTCAATTGCGAAACCGCCGACTGCTACCCGGCCGAGTACGGCAATGCCAACGTGATCGGCGTCGCCTCGATCACCAACACCGGCGCGATGAGCTCCTTCTCCAGCTATGGCTCGACGACCATCGACATCTGCGCGCCGGGCTCCGGCATCTGGTCGACGGTGCCGGTCACCAGTGGCAAGGGCAAGAACGCGACGATCGCCTCGGGCTATGCCAGCTACAACGGCACCTCGATGGCGACCCCGCACGTCGCCGGCGCCGCGGCGCTGTATGCCGCGCTGAACCCGGGCGCCTCGGCGGCCCAGATCAAGAGCGGCATCATGGGCAGCGCCACACCGACGTCCTCGTGCAATGGCAAGGTGGTGTCGAACGGGCGCCTGAACGTCAGCGGCTTCTGATCCACCAGTACCGCCGTATCGAAAAGGCCCGGGGCGACCCGGGCCTTTTCTTTGCATACTGGGGCCATGAAGACGCTGCCCTTGCCCGCCGACCTGTCCGCTGTGCGCATTCCACGCGCGGCCATCCCGGATCCGGGCGGCTGGACTTTCGACGGCGATGGCTTTGCCCTGGCCGAGCTCGCGCTCGATGGCGGGGGACGCTGGCGCAACATTGCGCCGGCCGCAACGAACCAGGCAGGTGAATGGATCGCCCTGCCGCCGCTGGTCGAGCCGCACACCCATATCGACAAGGCCTTCCTGCGCGCCCGCGCACCGAATCCCGAGCACGATTTCGAGGGCGCACGCCGCGCCATCGAGCGTGACCGTGCCGGCGGCTGGACGCTCGAGGATGCGATGGCGCGGATGGAACGCGCGCTGGAACTGGCCTGGCGTCGCGGCGTGATGCTCTTGCGCACCCACATCGACAGCCAGCCGGATCGACTCGAGCCCTGCTGGCAGGTCTACGCCGAACTGCGCCGGCGCTGGCAGGGCCGGATCACACTGCAGGCCGTCGCCAGCCTCGGCGGCGGCAAGCTCGCGGGCGAGCACGGCGAGCGCCTCGGCCGCCTGTGCCGGGAACACGGCGCACTGCTCGGGCCGGTGCTGTATGCCGATGCCGATCTGCGCGCCAATGTCGCGCGCATGTTCGAGTTGGCGCAGCGCTTTGGTCTGGACATCGACGCCCACGTCGACGAGAACAACCACGGCCACGGCGATGGATTGCGCACGATCCTCGACCATCTCGCCCACGCGCCCTTCGACGGCCGAATCACGCTGAGCCATCTCTGCAGCCTGTCGCGCTGCGAGCCGCAGGAGATCGAGCTGCTCGCCCGCCGCGCCGGCGAGGCCGGGCTCGCGGTCATCGCCCTGCCGGTGGCCAACCTGCACCTGCAGGACCGCGACCGCGGCAATACGCCCTACTGGCGCGGCGTGACCGCGATCAACGCGCTGGCGCGGGCCGACGTCGATGTGGCACTCGGTGGCGACAACAGCCAGGACATGTTCGTGCCCTGGGGCGCGCTTGATCCGCTCGCCGTGCTGCGCGACGGCATGCTCGCCGCGCACCTGGACGAGCCGCTCGGCGATGCCGTAGCCCGCGTCTCGGCGATCGCCGCGCGCATCCTGGGTGAGGGCACGATCGGCCAGTGGCGCATCGGCGAACCCGCCGACCTGACCCTGCTGCGCGCCGCCGATCCCTTTGGTGCGCTATCCGGTGATTTCGAGGAGCGCCTGACCGTGCGCGGCGGAAAGGTGATCGCGCGGCTGGGGTGGGAGGGGTAGGTGTCGTTGCGGCGCGCTGGCGCACTTTCTAGCGGACCGAACCAGGGGCATGGGTCAGGGGGCAGGGGACCCAGATCACGATGAGGCCAGATTTCGCCGCCCTGTCGACCCCCCGCCCCCTGCCCCCTGCCCCCTACAATCAACGCCGCTTCGGCCCGAGCTTGCGGGTCAGCGTGTTGCGACCGCAGCCGAGGCGGCGCGCGGCCTGCTGGCGGTCGCCACCGGTCTGCTTGAGCGCCTCGTCGAAAAGCACCTGCTCGAGCGCTTCCTTGGCGGTCTCGAGCAGCTCGGGTGCGCCCGATTCGAGCTGCCGCCGCGCCCACTCGGCAAGCCCGCGGGTCCAGCCGATCTCGCTGGCCGGCGTGGTCTGCTCGGCGCGGCGGATCTCCTCCGGCAGGTCGGCCAGCAGCACTTGCGGGCCCGGTGCCATCAGTGCCAGGCGCTGGCAGAGATTGCGCAGTTCGCGCACATTGCCGGGCCAGGGATAGCGTGACAGCGCGCGCACGGCGTCCACCGACAACTGCTTGGGCGCCACGCGCATCTCGCGGGCCGATTCGACCAGGAAGCGTTCGGCCAGCCGTGGCACGTCGGCAGCGCGTTCACGCAGCGCCGGCAGGTGGATGCGCACCACGTCGAGCCGGTGCAGCAGGTCGGCACGGAACTCGCCACGTTCGACCTTGCCGCGCAGGTCCTGGTGGGTGGCGGCGATCACGCGCACATCGGCGCGGATCAGCTCGCGGCCACCGACGCGATAGAACTCGCCCTCGGCGAGCACGCGCAAGAGGCGCGTCTGCAACGCCAGCGGCATGTCGCCGATCTCGTCCAGGAACAGGGTGCCGCGCTCGGCCTGCTCGAAGCGACCGGGATGGCGGCGGGTGGCGCCGGTGAAGGCGCCCTGTTCGTGGCCGAAGAGCTCGCTCTCGAGCAGCTCCGGCGCGATCGCCGCGGTATTGAGCGCGATGAAAGGCCCCTCGGCGCGCGAGCTGTGGCGATGCAGCGCGCGCGCGATCAGCTCCTTGCCGGTGCCGGTCTCGCCGGTGATCAGCACCGAGAGATCGGCCCGTGACAAGCGCCCGATCGCGCGGAAGACCTCGCGCATTGCCGGGGTGTCGCCGATCAGGCCTTCGTCGGACCAGTCGGTCTCGGCCGCCGGCAGCTCGCGCGCGGTGGCGCGCTCGGCCATGTCGATCGCGGCGTCGATGTCGAAGGGCTTCGGCAGGTAGTCGAAGGCGCCGCGGTGGAAGGCGGCGACGGTGCTGGAGAGATCGGTGTAGGCGCTCATCACCACCACCGGCACCTGCACCTTCTGGCCGAGCTTCTCCAGGAAGCTCAGGCCATCCATGCCCGGCATGCGCACGTCGGTGAAGACAAGGTCGGGCGTGCGCGTGGCGAGCGCGCGCAGCGCCGGCTCGGCGGCATCGAAGCTCTCGACGGTGAAGCCGGCTCCCGCCAGTGCCTTTTCGAGCACGAAACGAATCGAGCGGTCGTCGTCGACCAGCCAGACCGTGCGCCGCGGTGCCTGCCTGAGCACGGCGTTCACGGCTGCACCGGCAGCAGCAGGCTGAACACGGTGTGGCCGGGCCGCGAGGCGAAAGCCACCGTACCGCCATGTTCGCGGGCAATCGACAGCGCCACCGGCAGGCCGAGGCCGGTGCCCTCGTCGCGCCCGGTGACGTAGGGCAGGAACAGGCTCTCACGCAGCTCCTCCGGCACGCCGCGGCCGTCGTCGATGACATCGATGCGCAGGGCCAGCTTGCAGGCACGATCGCCGATACGCGCGCGGCGCTCGGCGCGGGTGCGCAACACCAGCGTGGTCGCCCCCGATTGCAGGGCGTTGCGGGCGAGGTTGAGCACGGCCTGGGTCAAGCGATCGGACTGCCCGTCGACATCGGGCAGGCTGGGGTCGTAATCGCGCTCGACGCGCACGCTGCCGCCAGCCTCGGCGGCGATCAGCGTACGCACGCGTTCGAGCACCTCATGAATGTTGAAGGCCTGGCCGGCGTGAGCGATCTCGGGTCGCTGCAACAGGCCGTCCACCAGGCGGCGGATGCGATCGGCTTCACCACGAATCACGCGCGTGTATTCGCGCAGCGCCGGGGTGGGTAGTTCGCGTTCGAGCAGTTGCGCCGCCCCATGCAGGCCGGCCAGCGGGTTCTTGATCTCGTGCGCCAGCGCGCGCGCGAGTTGCTCGGCGGCGCCTTCGGGACTGGTGCTGACGCCCTCGCCGAGGTCCTGGTCGTGCTCGGCGAGAGGATGGAATTCGATCAGTGCGACGGGCTGGCCGCGCCACTGTTGCGGCACCATGGCCAAGTCGTAGCGTCGCGCTTGCGCGCGCTTCAGTTCGAGCAGCAGGCGGCGGGCGACGATGCGCTCGCCGGCATGCACCACGCGGCGTGCCAGCCGCAGCAAGGGATGCTCGCCGAAAGCGAGCTGGACGACCGGCAGCCCGGCGAGGCGACGCTCGCAATGGACCTCCGCGAGCGCCGCGTTGGCGTGCAGGACCACGCCGGCGCCGTCGACGACGGCGATCGGCGTGGTCAGCAGGTCCAGCGCGGCGGCGGCTTCCGAGAGCACGCCGCCGCTCTCCGGCCGGCCCCCATGCGCCGCGTTCGCTTCGGGCGTCCTGGGCGGCATGGCGGCTGGCCGGGCTGTGCTCATCAGATCGAGTAGTACTGGTTGATCTCGATCGGATGCGTGTGCATGCGCAGGGCCGTGACCTCGCGCATCTTCAGCTCGATGTAGCCGTCGATGAAGTCGTCGCTCATCACGCCGCCGGCCTTGAGGAACTCGCGGTCGGCATCGAGCGCTTCCAGCGCCATGTCGAGCGAGTGGCAGACGGTCGGGATCAGCTTCTCTTCCTCCGGCGGCAGGTCGTAGAGGTCCTTGTCGGCCGGCGCGCCCGGGTCGAGCTTGTTCCGGATGCCGTCCAGGCCCGCCATCATCAGCGCGGTGAAGGTCAGGTAGCCGGTGTTCATCGCGTCCGGGAAGCGCACCTCGATGCGGCGGGCCTTCGGGTTGGCGACCCACGGGATGCGGCAGGAGGCCGAGCGGTTGCGCGCCGAGTAGGCCAGCAGCACCGGCGCCTCGAAACCCGGCACCAGGCGCTTGTAGCTGTTGGTGGTCGAGTTGGTGAAGGCATTGATCGCGCGGGCGTGCTTGAAGACACCGGCAATGTAGTGCAGCGCCAGCTTCGAGAGGTTGCCGTACTCGTTGCCGCTGAACAGGTTCTTGCCACTCTTGGCCAGGGACTGGTGGACGTGCATGCCGCTGCCGTTGTCACCGACGATCGGCTTGGGCATGAAGGTGGCGGTGTGGCCGTGCTGGTGGGCGATGTTCTTGACCACGTACTTCAGGGTCAGCAGTTCGTCGGCCTTCTTCACCAGCGTGTTGAAGCGGGTGCCGATCTCGCACTGGCCGGCGGTGGCCACCTCGTGGTGGTGCACCTCGACCGGGATGCCGAGCGCATCGAGCGTCAGGCACATCGCCGAGCGCAGGTCCTGGAAGGAATCCACCGGGCCGGTCGGGAAGTAACCGCCCTTGATGCCGGGGCGATGGCCGGTGTTGCCGTGCTCGTACTTCTTGCCGGAATTCCACGCGGCCTCTTCCGACTCGATCTCGTAGAAGCTGCCCTTCATCGAGACTTCCGAGCGCACGCCGTCGAAGATGAAGAACTCGGGCTCGGGCCCGAAGAAGGCGGTGTCGGCGATGCCGCTGGCCTTCAGGTAGGCTTCTGCGCGCTTGGCGATGCCGCGCGGGCAGCGCGAATAGGGTTGCATGGTGCTGGGCTCGAGCACGTCACAGCGCAGCACCAGGGTGGCTTCCTCGGCGAAGGGATCGAGGAAGGCCGTCGAGGCATCCGGCATCAGCACCATGTCGGATTCGTTGATGCCCTTCCAGCCGGCGATCGAGGAGCCATCGAACATCTTGCCGTCCTCGAAGAAGGCATCGTCGGCACTGTGTGCGGGGAAGGACACGTGCTGCTCGCGGCCCGCCATGTCGGCGAAACGCAGGTCGACGAACTTGACGCCGTGGTCCTTGATCTGTTTCTTCACTTTGTCGATCGACATCGGGGGTCTCCGTGGGGGAAAAGGGACGACAGGCGATCCGCTGCAATAGGCGTGCCAGCGGCGAAAGCCCTTCTGGGCGGGCCGCGACGCCGCCAACCTGCACCGACACGGTGCATTTGGACACCATCACGCACTTTCATGGTGCAAAAGCTCGACATGTACGCGTGGTCCGGTGCTCGCTTGCGCGTTACCGGTGCAGGACCGGGCGGGCGGTGCGGCCATGAGCCTGCCGGCTAACACCCGCGCGCATCTCGAAGGCCGCCTCGCCGAGATCGGACTGGCATTGCCCAGCGCGGCCATCGAGGCCCTGCTGGCCTATCTCGAACTGCTGCTTCGCTGGAACGCGGCCTACAACCTCACCGCGGTGCGCGAGCCGCTGGCGATGGTCGATCGTCACCTCGTGGATGCGTTGGCGATCCTGCCCTTCGTGCGCGAGCTCGAGATGGCCGATGTCGGCACCGGCCCCGGGGTCCCGGGGATCGTGCTGGCGCTGGTGCGGCCTTTCGAGCGCCTGTGGCTCATCGACAGCAACGGCAAGAAGGCGCGCTTCCTGCGCGAGTGCGTGCGGGTGCTCGGCCTGCCCGGCATCACGGTGGTACAGGATCGCGTGGAAGCGCTGGCCCCGCAGCCCGCCTTCCCGCAGGTCGTCTCGCGTGCCTATGCCGACCTCGCGACCTTTGCCCTGAGCACGCGCGGCCTGCTCGCCCCCGGCGGGCGCTGGCTGGCGATGAAGGGGCGGCGGCCAGACCAGGAAATCGCAGCCCTGCCGGCCGATGTGCGGGTGCTGGCGGTCCATCGGCTCAGTGTTCCGGGCGCCGATGGCGAGCGACACCTGGTGGAGATGGTGCGGGAGGGGTGAACGAGGGCAGGAGGGCACGGAAAAACAGAAGCCGTGGGCTGGCCAGCTCTTGCGTGCCCTCGTGCCCTCGTGCCCTCGTGCTACCCCCCCACCTTGATTCCCGTCAAAGTGCGCCAGCCGCCAGGCGCTAGCTTTGTGCATCTCACCGTCGATCGGGCGCCTCGCCATGTACAAGCACCTGCTGGTCCCCACCGACGGCACCAGGCTGTCCGAGGCCGCCGTGCGCCAGGCCGTCGAGCTGTCTCGCCTGCTGTCGGCGCGCCTGTCGGTGCTGCACGTGATCACGACCTTGCTGGAAGACCGCGGCGAGGCGGGCGCCCTGTCGGAAACCGCACGCGAAGCGATCGAGCAGCGTGCGCTGGCTGAGGCCGACGCCATTCTCGCCGGCGCCGCGCGCCTCGCGCGGGCGCAAGCGGTCGAGGTCGAGACCCAATCGATCTATTCACGCGACCCGGCACGCACCATCGTCGAAGAGGCGACGCGCCGGCATTGCGATCTGATCGTGATGGCCTCGCACGGCCGCCGTGGCCTCGAATCCCTGCTGCTCGGCAGTGAAACGCAGAAGGTGCTGACCCACTGCCAGATTCCCGTGCTGGTCGTCCGTCAGTGAGACCAGACCTTACAGGCCAGCCCAACAGGGGGCGATGCCCATGAAGCGCCTCGAGGAAACCGACATCACCGGGCTGCGCGCCGCACTGCAGGTCCGCGAGGCGCAACTGTCCGCCGAAGTCGAGTCAGCCGTGGCGGCCGAGCGTGCCCGTGCCAGCGAGGGCCGGGAAGTGGATGCGGGCGTCGTCGATCTCGAGAGTGCGCTGCGCATCGCCGACATCCGCCGCGACGAAGTCGAACTGTCGGCCATCCATGCTGCCCTCACCCGCATGGACCGCGGCACCTACGGACGTTGCCTGTCCTGCGGCACGCACATCCCCATCGAGCGCCTTCGTGCCGAGCCGACGGCATCGCTGTGCCGGGTCTGCCAGGGTCGGGCCGAGGAGGGGCACGGGCATCCGCAGTTGGCGCCTTGATGTCGTAGGAGCGCCCTCGGGCGCGATGGGGCTGGTCGCAAGGGCGGATTGCGCGCAGAGCGCGCTCCTACCTCCGCGGAGCGTGAGTCCTCGCCCGCACAATGGCAGAATCGCCCCCGGGTATCACCGACCGGGGAGCCATGAGCCACAGCGCCGAGATCCTGATCGTCGATGACGAAGCCGACATCCGCGCCTTGCTGAGGACCTACCTGGGCGCCCAAGGCATGCGGGTCAGCGAGGCCGATTGTGGTGCCGAGGCCTTGCGCGTGCTGTCGCGCCAGAAGCCCGACCTGGCGCTGATCGACCTCGGTTTGCCGGATCAGGACGGCCTGGCGCTGATCCGCATGGTGCGCGATCGCCACCAGATCCCGATCATCATCCTCACCGGACGTGGCGACACGGTCGACAAGGTCGTGGGCCTCGAGCTGGGTGCCGATGACTACGTGACCAAGCCCTTCGACCTGCGCGAGCTGCTCGCACGCATCAAGACCGTGCTGCGCCGGTCCGTCGGCAGCGTGCCCGCCGGCAATGCGGAGGTACTGCGTTTCGCCGGCTTCGAGTTGCGCCTGGGCGAGCATCGTTTGTGCGATGGCGTGGGTGCCGAGATCGCCTTGACCACCGGTGAGTTCAAGCTGCTGACGGCGCTGGCGCGCAAGGCGCAGCGGGCGCTCAGCCGCGACGAGATCCTCGAGGCCACGCACGGCCGCGAGGCCGGCGCCTATGATCGGACCGTGGACATGCAGATCACACGGCTCAGGCGCAAGCTCGGCGATGACCCGAAGCAGCCTGCGCTGATCCGTTCGGTGCGCGGCGTGGGCTACATGCTGGCCTGCGTAGTGGAGAAATGACGATGGTGCCCGTGGCCGACATGTTGCAAGCCCTGGCCGACGCCGCGCCTGATGCCTTGTTGGCCGTCGATGGTCGCGGCCGGATCCGTTATGCGAACCGCGCCACGCTGAGCCTCTTCGACTACGCGCCAGGCGAGCTCGTCGGCAAGTCCATCGAGACGCTGATCCCCAGCCGGTTCCGCCAGCGTCACCGGGGTGACAGGCGCCGTTACGTCGCCGATCCGACGAGCCGCCCGATGGGCCTCAACATGGAACTCACCGGCCTGCGCCGCGATGGCAGGGAAGTGCCGGTCGAGGTCA
Organism: Lysobacterales bacterium; assembly: GCA_024710675.1. Lineage (GTDB taxonomy): Bacteria > Pseudomonadota > Gammaproteobacteria > Xanthomonadales > SZUA-5 > JANJUH01. Next base: position 8,620 of record JANJUH010000234.1, on the reverse strand, counting down.
GCCTGAGCCCGATGGCGCAGGATGGTGAGCACCTGGTGATCGCCGCCATACGCGATGTCACCGAGCTCAAGCGCTCGCGCGAGCTGCTCCAGCGCAGCCAGCGCCAGGCGGCACTGGCGGCACTGTCCGAGGATGCGGTCAGCGCGCCCAGCGTGGAGATGTTCTGCCGGCGCATCCAGGCCACGCTCACCGGACAGCTCTCCCTGAGCCATGTCGGCGTCTGCGAACGCACTTACGAAGGCCGCCACATCCGCTTCGTCTGCATGGCCGGATGGGACGACAGCGACCATGCGCTCGACACGATCCACGGCGTCATGGGCAGTGCTCGCCTCGAGCGCACCCTCGAAGGCCAGGTGCAGGAAGTGCTGATTGCGCCGGGCGCGCGAGCGCGCAAACAGCCGGAGGACTACCTGGTTGGCGTGATCCTGCCCTTGCGCGGGCCGTCCAAGGTGCATGGGCTGCTGTCGCTGTTCCGCCCGGCCTCGAACCCGTTGAGCGAGGACGAGCGACTGTTCGCCCAGAGTGCCGGTCACCTGCTCGCGGCAGTGTTCGAGCGCCAGCACCACCAGGGGCTGCTCCTGCAGGCCTCGAAGATGGAGGCGCTCGGCCAGCTCACCGGCGGCGTGGCGCACGATTTCAACAACCTGCTGACGGTGATCTCGGGCAACCTGCAGATCCTGGAGGACTGCATCGGTGGTCAGGCCGAAGCCCAGGCGCTGCTCGATTCCGCCGCCCGCGCCGCGCGTCGCGGTGCCGAATTGACGCAGAAGCTGTTGGCCTTCTCGCGCAAGCGGCCCATCGCCGCCCAGGCGGTCGATTGCGCCGTCGCGATGAGCGCGATGCGCGACATGCTGCGGCGGACCCTTGGCGAGGGCATCGAGTTGCGCTACCGCATCGATGCAGAACTGCCGAGTGCGCTGGCCGATCCTGCGCAGTTCGAGAGCGCGATCCTCAACCTGGCCTTGAATGCACGTGATGCGATGCCGGGTGGCGGCACCCTGACGCTGTCGGCGCACCTGCGCCGGGGACACGATTCACAAGGTCCCACCGAGTCGCTGGTGGTGGAAGTCAGTGACTCCGGCGAAGGCATGAGCCGCGAGGTGGCGCAACGCGCCATCGAGCCCTTCTACACGACGAAAGCGCCGGGCAAGGGCACCGGCCTCGGCCTCAGCATGGTCTATGGTTTCGTCCGCCAGTGGGGCGGCGATGTGCGGATCTATTCCGAGCCCGGCGTCGGCACCACGGTACGCCTGCTGCTGCCGATCGCACCCGGCCAGGAGCCGCGCGGACCCCACGCGCAGATGCGCGGCATCCGTGGCAACGAGCACTTGTTGGTGGTCGAGGACGACCGCGAAGTCGCGCGGATCGCCCGCGTGCAGCTCACTTCGCTGGGCTACCGTGTCAGCGAGGCCGATGGCATCGAGGGTGCGCTCGGCCACCTGCGCCGCCACACCGATATCGCGCTGGTGTTCACCGATGTGGTGCTGCTGGGCGGTGAAACCGGCTTCCTGCTCGCCGACCGCATCCGCGTCGAGGGCCACACTCAGCCCGTGCTCTACGCTTCCGGCTATGCCGAGGCGGCGCTGGAGCGCCATTACGGTGCGGGCGAGCAGCCGCGGGTGCTCGGCAAGCCGTACACGCGCGAGGACCTGGGCATCGCGGTCCGGGAGTTGATCGAGGGGAGTTGAGAGGGGCAGGGGGCAGGGGGCCGGGGAAAAGCTCTTCGCCTGATCGCGGCCAACGCCTTGGTCGCAGTCGATCTCAGCGCCGACTTTCGAAGCCGCAGCTTTGGCCCCTGCCGCCTGCCCCCTGCCCCACCTTGTCATCCCCGCAGCCGTCCCCATGTAGGCCTTTCCTACCGATCGACGAGCCGCTCCCATGCGCGAATCCTTCCACGGCACCACCATCGTCTCCGTGCGCCGCGGTGCCGAGGTGGTCATGGGCGGCGATGGCCAGGTCTCGCTGGGCAACACCGTGGTCAAGGGCAATGCGCGCAAGGTCCGGCGCATCGGCAAGGGCCAGGTGCTCGCGGGCTTCGCCGGTGCCACCGCCGATGCCTTCACCTTGTTCGAACTCTTCGACGCCAAGCTCGAGAAGCACGGCGGCCACCTGACTCGCGCCGCGGTCGAACTGGCCAAGGACTGGCGCACCGAACGCCGCCTGATGCGCCTCGAAGCGCTGCTCGCCGTCGCCGACCGCGAGGCCAGCCTGCTGATCACCGGCAACGGCGATGTGCTCGAACCCGAGAACGGCTTGATCGCGATCGGCTCCGGTGGCCAGTACGCGCAGGCCGCTGCCCGCGCGCTGCTCGAACACACCGATTTGCCGCCGCGCCAGATCGTCGAGCGCTCGCTGCACATCGCGGCGGACATCTGTGTGTACACCAATCACAACCTGACGATCGAGGAGCTGTGAGGTGGGAGCCGTGAGCGGTCCGCGCGCCTTGGGCACGCTCGGTGGCAGAAGCGTCCGGATGAATCCGGACCCACCACAGCCCAGCGAGCCTGTGGGTCGGCATTCATGCCGACGCTTTTCCGTTCACCCTTGACCACTCGCTGTTTCCTGCTCGCAAACCCCACTCACGACCGACTGCGCCGCTCCCATGACCCCCACCCAGATCGTCCAGGCACTCGACCACTACATCGTCGGCCAGCAGGCCGCCAAGCGCGCGGTTGCGATCGCGTTGCGCAACCGCTGGCGGCGCATGCAGCTCGATCCTGTGCTGCGCGACGAAGTGATGCCGAAGAACATCCTGATGATCGGCCCGACCGGTGTCGGCAAGACCGAGATCGCGCGCCGGCTGGCGGCGCTGGCCAACGCGCCCTTCGTGAAGGTCGAGGCGACCAAGTTCACCGAGGTCGGCTATGTGGGCAAGGACGTCGAGATGATCATCCGCGAGCTCGCCGACTCGGCGGTCAAGATGGTGCGCGCCGCAGCCATCGCAGGGGTGCGTGCGCAGGCCGAGCAGGCCGCCGAGGAGCGCATCCTCGACGCGCTGGTGCCGCGCCGCCAGGGTATCAGCTTCGACCACGATCCCAGCGCCAGCGTCGATCGCGACAATGCGACGCGCGAGAAGCTGCGCCAGCGCCTGCGCGAAGGCCAGCTCGACGAGCGCGAGATCGAGCTCGAGCTGGCGAGCCCGATGGGCGTCGACATCGCAGCCCCTCCGGGCATGGAGGAGATGGCTGGGCAGCTCAAGGGCCTGTTCCAGGGCCTCGCCAGCCAGCGCAGCCAGAAGCGCAAGTTGCCGATCGGCAAGGCGCGCGCGCTGCTGATCGAGGAGGAGGCCGGCAAACTGGTCAACGAGGAGGAGATCAAGGCGCGCGCGATCCAGAGCGTCGAGCAGGACGGCATCGTCTTCATCGACGAGATCGACAAGGTCTGCCGCCGCGGCGAATACGCCGGTGCCGACGTCAGCCGCGAGGGCGTGCAACGTGACCTGTTGCCGCTGGTCGAGGGTTCGACGGTATCGACCAAGTACGGCCCGGTGAAGACCGACCACATCCTGTTCATCGCCTCGGGTGCCTTCCACCTCGCCAAGCCGTCCGACCTGATCCCCGAACTGCAGGGCCGCTTCCCGATCCGCGTGGAGCTGACCGCGCTCGGGGTGGACGACTTCGAGCGCATCCTCACCGAGCCCTCGAACGCGCTGACCCGCCAGTACGCGGCACTGATGGCCACCGAAGGCGTCGATCTCGAATTCGCCGCCGACGGCGTGCGCCGTCTCGCCGAAGTGGCCGCCCACGTCAACGAGCGCATGGAGAACATCGGCGCCAGGCGCTTGCACACCGTGCTCGAGAAGCTGCTGGAACCGCTGTCCTTCGACGCCACCGAGCGCAGCGGCGAGCGCATCGTCGTCGACGCCGCCCATGTCGACCGCGAACTCGCGGATCTCGCGCGCAACGAGGATCTGTCGCGGTACATACTCTGACGGGACTCGGGGCTCGGCACCCGGAAGAGCATGGGTCCGCAAAGGACGCAAAGGACGCAAAGAAAGCGAAAAGAAGCGGGGCTGGGGGGCTCGTGAGTGCCATGATCTTGCCGCAGTCTCCCAATGCTCGTCGTCCCGGCGAAGGTCGGGACCCAGGAGGCTCTGGCCCCAGGACCATGGAAAGCACTGGATTCCGGCCTTCGCCGGAATGACGACCAGTCGAAGTGCCGGCCGATCGGAACTGCGAAAAGCGTCCGGATGAATCCGGACCCACAAGAACCTCGCCAGCCTGTGGGTCGGCATTCATGCCGACGCTCTTGCCACTCACCACTTACCACTTACCACTTACCACTTACCACTGACCTCCCCGAATGACCTCCCTCCCCGAATCGATCGAAATCGAAACCGGCCCGAACCCGCGCCATGCGGTGATCTGGCTGCATGGCCTCGGCGCCGATGGCCATGACTTCGAGCCGATCGTGCCCGAACTGGTCGAGCGCTCGTGGCCGGCGCTGCGCTTCGTCTTCCCGCACGCGCCGGTGCGGCCGATCACGATCAATGGCGGCATGCGCATGCGTGGCTGGTACGACATCCGCGGCATGGATTTCGCCGCCGGCCAGGACGAGGCCGGCATCCGTGATTCGATCGCCAAGGTCGAGGCGCTGATCGCGCGCGAAGTCGCGCACGGGATCCCGCCCTCGCGGATCCTGCTGGCGGGTTTCTCGCAGGGCGGTGCGATCACGCTGGCCGCGGGATTGCGCCGCACTGAGCCCCTGCTCGGGCTGGTTGCGCTGTCGACCTACCTGCCGCTGCACGACACCTTTCCGGCCGAAGCCTCGAAGGCTGCGCTGGCGAGTCCGATCTTCATGGCCCACGGCCGTTTCGACCCGGTCGTGCCCGAGGCGCTCGGCAAGATGAGCCACGACTGGCTGAAGGCGATGGGGTGCAGCGTCGAATGGCACAGCTACCCGATGCCGCACTCGGTGTGCGCCGAAGAGATCCTCGATTTGCGGCGCTGGATGGCGGCGCGATTGGTGTAGGGCGGAACCCCGCCGGCGCAGACGGCGGGATTCCGCCCTGCATTCGCTCAATCCGCCGGCAAAAGATGCGCGTACTCGCGCATCAGCTCCGGTGGCTGTTCGTCCTTGACGAGGTAATGGCGGCCGATCGCGAGGCGATCGAGGTGGGTGCCCATGAAGCAGCGGAAGGCGTCTTCGGGTGAGCCGACCACCGGCTCGCCGCGCACGTTGAAGCTGGTGTTGACCAGGCTCGGGCAGCCGGTCAGCTCGGCAAAGCGCGACAGCAGTGCGTGGAAGCGCGGGTTGGTGTCGGCGTGCACGGTCTGGATCCGCGCCGAGTAGTCGACGTGGGTGACGGCCGGGATCGTCGAGCGGATCTGCTTCAGGCGATCCAGCCCGGTCGCTGACGGATCGACCGTCAGTCGGCAGCGCTCGGCGACCGGCGCCACCAGCAGCATGTACGGGCTCTCGCCATCGATGTCGAATTGCTCGGACACGCGTTCGGCCAGCACGGCCGGCGCGAAGGGACGGAAGGACTCGCGGAACTTCACTTTCAGGTTGAGCACCGACTGTGTGTCGGCGCGGCGCGGGTCGGCGAGGATCGAACGATTGCCGAGCGCGCGTGGGCCGTACTCGGCGCGGCCCTGGAACCAGCCCATCGCCTGGCCGTCGGCCAGGTCACGCGCCGCGCGTTCGATCAGCGCGGCCTCGTCCAGCGTCTGGAAGCGGGCACCCAGTCGCTGCAGCACGGCTGCCGATTCCTCGTCGCCGTACTCGGGGCCGAGATAGCTGCCGGCCATGCGGTCGCGACGGCCTGCGAGCGGCGTGCGCGGCTGACCGAGCGCGCGGTGCCACAGCGCGAGCGCCGCGCCGAGCGCGCCACCGGCATCGCCGGCCGCCGGCTGGATCCACAGGTCCTCGAAACCCGCCTCGCGCAGCAATCGACCGTTGGCGACGCAGTTCAGTGCCACGCCCCCAGCCAGGCACAGGCGCGTCTCGCCGGTGCGTGCGCGCACGTCGCGCGCCAGCGCCAGCACGATCTCCTCGGTGACCTGCTGGATCGAGGCGGCGAGGTCGAGGTGGCGCTCGGCGATCGGCGCCTCCGGCGGCCGCGGCGGCCCGCCGAAGAGCGCATCGAAGCGCCGGTTGGTCATGGTCAGGCCGGTGGCGTAGTCGAAATAGCCGAGGTCCAGCCGGAAACTGCCGTCGGGCTTGATGTCGACGAGCTTCTCGCGGATCAGTGCCGCGAAACGCGGGCGGCCGTAGGGCGCGAGGCCCATCAGCTTGTACTCGCCGGAATTGACGCGGAAGCCGCAGTAGTAGGTGAAGGCCGAATAGAGCAGGCCGAGCGAGTGCGGGAAATGGATCTCGCGCAGGATGTCGAGGCGCTCGCCTTCGCCCAGCGCCAGCGTCGTCGTCGCCCACTCGCCGACGCCATCCATCGTCAGTACCGCGGCGCGCTCGAAGGGCGAGGGATAAAAGGCGCTGGCGGCGTGGCTCAGGTGGTGCTCGGAGAAGGCGAGCGGATGGCGCAGCAAGAGCCCGGGCTCGATGGCCGCGAGTTCGTCGGCAATCAGCTTCTTCTGGAACAGCTTGTCGCGGATCCAGATCGGCATCGCGGTGGCAAAGCTCCGGAAGCCGCGCGGCGCGAAGGCGAGGTAGGTCTCGAGCAGCCGCTCGAACTTGAGGAAGGGCTTCTCGAAGAAGACGACGTGATCGACCTCGGACAGGCGCGCGCCGGCCGCCTCCAGGCAGTAGCGCACGGCCTGGGCTGGAAAGCGCGGGTCGTGCTTGACCCGCGAGAAGCGCTCCTCCTGCGCCGCCGCGACGATCTCGCCGCCCTGCAGGATTGCCGCCGCGCTGTCGTGGTAGTAGGCCGAGATGCCGAGGACCAGCACGCTCCGCTCAGCCTCCGACCGCGATCGTCAGTGGCGAGCCCGGGCCCACCGGGATACCGAGCGCGATCCAGATCACGAACATGATCGACCAGCCGATCAGGAACACGATCGAGTAGGGCAGCATGGTCGAGACCAGGGTGCCGATGCCGGCGCCGGGCATGTAGCGCTGCAGGAAGGCGATGATCAGCGCGAAGTAGCTCATCATCGGCGAGATGATGTTGGTCACCGAATCGCCGACGCGATAAGCGGTCTGGGTGACCTCGGGCGACAGGCCCAGCAGCATGAACATCGGCACGAAGACCGGCGCCATCAGCGCCCACTTGGCGCTGGCCGAGCCCATCGCCAGGTTGATCACCGCCGCCAGCACGATGAAGGACAGCAGGAGCGGGATCTCGTGCAGGCCGAGCGCCTTCAGCCCCGCCGCGCCTTCGATCGCCATGATCAGGCCGAGGTTGGTCCAGTTGAAGAAGGCGACGAACTGCGCGGCGAAGAAGACCAGCACCATGTAGCCGCCGAGCGTGCTCATCTGCTGGCTCATGCCGCGGATGACGTCGCGATCGCTCTTGACCGTCCCTGCGCCGATGCCGAAGGCCACGCCGACCGCGACGCCGGCGACGAAGATGAAGGCGACGATGCCGGTCAGGAAGGGTGATTGCAGCACCGAGGCCTGCCCGGTGGCACCCAGCTTGCGCAGGAAGCCGCCCTCGGGCACCAGGCCCCAGAGCACCAGCGCGGTGAGGGCGACGGTGACGATGGCCGCGTACTTGAGGCCCTTGCGCTCGGCTGCCGACAGCGGCTTGACCTCGTCCTGCTCGCTGGTCTCGCCACTGTAGGCTTCGGTGAAGCGCGGCGCGACGATCTTCTCGGTGACCCACCAGCCGAGGCCGGTGATCAGGAAGGTCGAAACGAACATGAAGTAGTAGTTCGCCATCGGCGAGACCACATAGCTCGGGTCGACGATGCGCGCGGCCTCCTGGGTCAGGCCCGCCAGCAGCGGATCGATGGTGCCGAGCACGAAATTCGCGCTGTAGCCGCCGGAAACGCCGGCGAAGGCGGCGGCCACGCCGATCACCGGATGGCGGCCGGAGGCGAGGAAGATCAGGCCCGCCAGCGGCACCAGCAGCACGTAGCCGACCTCGCTGGCCGCGTTGCTGAGCACGCCGCAGAAGACCACGATCGGCGTCAGCAGCACGCGCGGCGCGTTGAGCACCAGCAAGCGCATCAGCGCGCCGATGAAGCCCGAGACCTCGGCGACGCCGATGCCGATCAGCGCCACCAGCACGGTGCCGAGCGGCGCGAAGCTGGTGAAGTTGGTGACCAGCCCGGTCATCATCCGGTGCAGGCCCTCGATGGTCATCAGGCTGACCACCCGCACCGGTTCGCCGGTTTTCGGGTGCACTGCCTCGATGTCGAACAGCGAGACGAAGCCCGAGAGCAGGATCACCAGCACCGTCATCAGCGCGAACAGCGTGGTCGGGTCGGGCAGGGCATTGCCGACGCGTTCGACGCCGTTCAGGAAGCGGTCGATCGCGCGCGGATGGGCGTGGGCGGCATCGGTCATGGGTTTGCGGCCTGCTGACGAGGTGGGCGGAGTCTAGCCCGCATTGCGGATTGCGCAGGGTGGAGGGAAAGGGGCAGGGGGCAAGGGGCAGGGGGCAGGAGCCCACGTTGGCGCGTTGGGGTGGACTTGCAGCAGAGCCGATCCCCTGTCCCCGGGCCCCTGTCCCCTGTCCCCTGTCCCCTGTCCCCTGTCCCCTGTCCCCTGTCCCCTG
>JANJUH010000023.1 GCA_024710675.1 Lysobacterales bacterium | reverse complement strand
CATTTGCGCCGTCTCAAGGAAGCTGCTCCACGGCATCCATGCCATGTTCCGGACCAACCAACCGTGGGACAGCCAACGCCTCGTCGCCAGCGCCAAACAACCACAGAAAACCGCTTGACGGGGAACGGAGGATCTACGGTTTCCGACGCTTCTCCAGCGTCCGTTCGATGTGGCGGATGACCAGAGCCGCGACGTCGATGCCCGAGGCCCCCTCGATGCCTTCGAGGCCCGGGGAGGAGTTCACCTCGAGCAGTAGCGGGCCGCGGTCGGAACGCAAGAGGTCGACGCCGGCAATGCCCAGGCCCATCGTGCGCGCGGCGCGCAGCGCGGTGCGGCGTTCCTCGGCGGTCAGCCTGACCTGGGTGGCGCGGCCACCACGGTGCAGGTTGGAGCGGAACTCTCCCGGTTTGGCCTGGCGCAGCATCGCCGCGACCACGCGGCCGCCGACGACGAAGGCGCGCAGGTCGGCGCCCTTGGCCTCGCGGATGAATTCCTGCAGCAGGAAGTGCGCGCGCAGACCGCGGAAGGCCTCGATCAGGCTCTGCGAGGCCGAACGCGTGTCGGTCAGCACGACGCCCTGGCCCTGGGTGCCCTCGACCAGCTTGATGACATGCGGGGCCTCGCCGAGCATGTCGATCAGGTCCTCGGTGTCGTCCGGGTTGTCGGCACAGACGGTGGTCGGCATGCCGACGCCGTCCTGGGCCAGAAGCTGCATCGAGCGCAGCTTGTCGCGGGCGCGCTGGATCGCGTCGGAGGTGTTGACGCAGTAAACGCCCATGGCCTCGAACTGGCGCACCACTGCGGTGCCGTAGAAGGTGATCGAGGCACCGATGCGCGGGATCACCGCATCGAAGCCCTCCAGCACCTTGCCACGGTAGTGCATCTCGGCGAGTCCTGGCGACAGGCGCATGTAGCAGCGCAGCGGATCGATGACGCGCACATCGTGGCCGCGTTCCTGCGCGGCTTCGACCAGGCGCCGGGTCGAGTACAGCTTCTTGTTGCGCGAGAGGATCGCGATCTTCACAGGCGGTACTCCGGGGGCTCGCCGAAGGCGAAGGAGAGGTTGGGGTCGACGATCAGGCGCCCGGCCATCGCCGTGCGTCCGAGCAGCATCGGGAACAGCATGTGGCTGCGGTCAGCCAGGTTGATCTCGATCGGCCACGCCCAGTCGGCCAGGCCAACCCGGGTCTGGATGAAGGGCCTGAGTGTGGTGTGGCCGCCCGAATCGGTGACCCGGCGTTCGTCGACGACACGGGCTTCCGCCACCGCGATGCCCGAGCCCGGCCCGTCACGTTCGACGGCGAAGCGCACCCACGTTTCCCCTGCGCGCGAAAAGCGCTCCTGCCAGACCACATGCAGCGCCGAGGAACGTGCGCCGGTATCAACCTTGGCCTTGATCGCCTCGATGCCGAGCTCGGGCAGGGACAGCCATTCACGCCAGCCGACGGTGATGGGGCCCTCTGCCATGACGGTCCAACGGTGGAGTCGACGAGAGCGTCACGCTAGCACGAGAGCTACGCTCCCGAGCGAGCTCAGTGGAAGTGCAGTGCCGCCCGTGCCCCACCCTCGGGCCGCGCCTCCAGCGTCACCCGCCAGCCGTAGAGATCGCACAAGCGACGCACAATCGCCAAGCCCAGGCCGGCGCCGCTGGTACCGGCCGAGCTGTCGCCGCGGACGTGGCGTTCGAAGAGCGCATTGGCATCGGCACCGAGGCCGGGTCCGGTGTCCTCGACGATCACCGCCTCCTCGTCGACGCTGACCCGGATCTCGCCCTCGCGGGTGTACTTGACCGCATTGCCGATCAGGTTGTTGAGCACCACCGCGATCACCGCCTCGGGAGCGGCGACCTGCGGATGGGCACTGACCAGGAGCTGGAGCGTGATCGGCTTGCGACCGATCTGCGGCTGGTGGGCCTCGACCACCTCGGCGGCGACCTTGGCCACGTCCGATTCCTCACCGTCCTGCGGGCCCTGGCGCTCGCTGCGCGAGAGCAGAAGCAGGGCGGCGATGAGTTCGGTGGATTGTTTGGCGGCGCGCTCGATGCGCTTGACGCGCTCGGCCATCTTCGCGCTCATCTCGGGACTGGCCAGCAGCAGTTCGGTCGTGGTCTGGATCACCGCGAGCGGCGTGCGCAGCTCGTGGCTGACGTCGGAATTGAACTCGCGGTCGCGTTCGACCAAGGCCGTCAACTGGCCGGCGTAATCATCGAGCGCATGGGCGAGCTGACCGACTTCGTCGTCGGCGAAATGGGGCGACAGCGGCTCGTGGCGGCCACGCCGGCTGATGCCCTCGAGCCGCCGCGCCAGTTCGGCCACCGGCGCCATCACCCGCGAGGACGACCACACGCCGATCGCCAGCGCCAGCAGCGAGAAGAAGGCCACGGTGACGCCGAGCAGCGTGACCAGCAGCGCACGGCCGCGTTCTTCCTCGGTGATGTCATAGGTCAGGAAGAACCAGACGCCCTGGTCCTTGCGGACCGCCAGCTTGTAGGTGACCACGCCCTCGGCGCGGGTCTCGGTGACCCGGTGCACGCCATTGGGCAGGCGCTGCCATTCGAAGGGCTGGTTGGCGAAACGGTTCGGGCCGACCGTGCGGCCATCGATCTTCGAAAAGCGGAAGAACTCGGGCTTGCCGGTTTCCTGCTCGCGGTACCAGGCCTCGGCGTAGGCTTGCAGCTCACGCTCCAGCGTGTCGCCGATCAGGCCTTCCTCGAGATAGCTCCGCAGGAAGATCGCCGCAGCCGCGAACAGCGCCGTCAGCGCCGTTCCGAACAGCGCGAAGGAGACGATGATGCGGCTGCGAAGACGCTTACGATGCCGCTTCGGGGTCGACGAGGCGGTAGCCAATGCCGTGCCTGGTCTGGATCAGCGGTTTGTCGAAGGGTTTGTCGATCGCCGCGCGCAGCGTGTGGATGTGCACGCGCAGCGAGTCGGAATCCGGCAGCTCCTCGCCCCACACGCGCATCTCGAGTTCCTGGCGCGTCACCACGGAGGGACTGGCCTCCATCAGGCACTGCAGGATCTTGAGGGCGATCGGATTGAGCTGGATCGACTTGCCCTGGCGGGTCACGACCAGCGTGTCGAGGTTGTAGCTCAAGTCGGCCACCTGCAGCACGCGCGCCTGTTGCGGCTTGCTGCGGCGGACCAGCACCATCAGGCGCGCTTCGAGCTCCTGCAGCGCGAAGGGCTTGACCATGTAGTCGTCGGCGCCGGTCTCGAAGCCGGCGAGCTTCTGCGGCAGCGCATCGCGCGCGGTCAGCATCAGCACCGGCGTGTGCTTGCGCGCTTCCTGGCGCAGCTTGCGGCAGACCTCGAGGCCGTCCATGCCGGGCAGCATCAGGTCGAGCACGATGACCTCGTAGTCGTTGACGACGGCGAGGTGCAGGCCGGTGATGCCGTCGGCGGCAAAGTCGACGACATGGCCGCGATCGCCGAGGAAGTCGCCGATATTGCTGGCGATGTCCGGATTGTCTTCGATGACGAGGATGCGCATGGGCGGGGTCGGTCCTGACTCGCAGCTAGGCTGCCGGGAGCAAAGGCAAAAAGAAAGCCCGGGCAGGCGCAAATTGGGGGAAATCCGCCTGGCCGGGCTCGAGTACTGCCCCGATTGCCGGGTCGCGCACTTTCGAGGTGGCAACCCGACGGCTGCACGCTAGCGGCGCCCGGGTTAGATCGGTGTTAAGTGAAAGTTGGATGCGCGTTAACCGGCGGCCGGTTCAGGATCCGTCGCGGCAGGTGCCGCCGCAGGCACAGGGACCGGCTCGGGGGCGGGTTCCGGCGCCGGCAGGAAGCCCAGTTCCTGCATCGAGCCCTTGACGATGGGCAGACGCACGCCGGCCAGGTCGGCCAGGGATTTGCCATCCACCGTCAGCGCGTAGTACCAGACCTTGGGGCCGCGCTCGACCCAGCCGACCAGCCAACCCAGGTGGGTGCCATCGGGCAAGGGACAAGAGCCGTACTTGCCGAGGATGGTCCAGTCGGCGGCGCGCTCGAGCACCATGCCGGCGCGCAGTGTCTCGACCACGCGCGGGTTGAAGCCAAGCCGGTTCTCGCGCAGCGCGCGCAGGAAGTCGATCTGTTCGAAGGAGCTGATGCGCAGATTGCCCGACAGCCAGAAGGACGAAGGATCACCGCTGATGTCGGCATTGCCGTACTTCAGGCGCTTGAGGTTCTGGGTGATGCGGGCGCTGCCCATCTGCGCGCCGACCTGCTGGGCGTACCACTGCACCGAATCCTTCAGCGCACTGACCACGGTCTGGTCGCGCCGCCAGGCAGCCGGCCAGCCCTCGG
>JANJUH010000131.1 GCA_024710675.1 Lysobacterales bacterium | reverse complement strand
TCGATTTCAACGGCGGTGGCGCGGCCATACCGGACAACAATCCGAACGGCGTCAACATCAACTTCAACGTGACCGGACTGACCACGCCGGTCGAGCGGGTCCGCGTGTCGATCACGATGAACCACAGCTTCGCCGGTGATCTGGTTGCCACCCTGCGCTCGCCTTTCGGCATCTCGCGCCTGGTGCTGTTCGGGCGCGTCGGGCTCAGGCGGAGCGGCAACTCCGGCGCTTCGGCCAACCTCGAGGGTACTTATGTGTTCAACGATCTGGCGAGCGGCGATCTCTGGGCCAGTGCCGCTGGACTCACCACCTTCGCCGTGATCCCGGCGGGCAGCTACCGCACCAGCACCGCCGGGGCCCCGGGCCTCAGTGACGTCGGCGGCTGCACCACGCGTCTCGGACCTGCGTTCCAGGGACTCTCGGGACAGTTGGCGAACGGCACCTGGACCCTCAACATCGCGGACCTGGCCGGCGGTGACGTGGGGAGCGTCACCGCGACGGTGCTGTCGATCGACCAGGACGAGTCGCTGTTTGCCAGTGGCTTCGAAGGCATGGTCTTGGCGCCCTCGGCCTCGGCGACGACAGGCAACTGCCGCAAGACCTTCTACGACTACGATGGCAACGGCCTCAGCGACTACACGGTGGTGCGCAATACCGGTGGTGGCCCCGGCGGTGCGATTACCTGGTTCCTGAAGCTCAACGACGGCACGGCCAATGGTGCGCTGCAGTCCTTCTCGCTGGGCAACGCCAACGACATTTTCCTCGAGGGAGATTTCGACGGGGATGGACGGACCGATGGCGCGGTCTGGCGTCCCTCTGAAGGCCGCTACTTCATTCGCCGCTCCAGTCGCGATACCGACAACACCTACACGATCTCCCTGGGCGCTGTCGGCGACACGGCAACGCACGTCGGTGACTACGATCGTGACGGCATCACCGATGCGGCTGTCTACCGGCCGGGCGCCGCGCCGGGGGCGCCTTCACAGACCTTGATCCTGCTGTCTTCGACCGGGCAGATCCGGGCGCTCACGACCGGTGAGAGCGGCGCCTTCCCATCGGGTGGCATCGATTTCAGCGGAGATGGCCGCGCGGATGTGGTGATCCAGAGCAATGCGGGCGGCGGCGTGGCGCGTTTCCGCTATTACGACGGCCAGAACGGCAACATTTTCCAGGACTTCAACTTCGGTACGCCGAGCGACATCATCATGACCGGCAGCCATAGCGGCGATGCACGAGGCGATACCACGGTAGTCCGCGGAATATCCGGGGTGTGGAACTGGACCACCCGCGACGGGGGCACTGGGGTGATCCAGCCCGTGGTGGCCTTCGGCGCCTCGTCCACCGACTTCCTGCTGACCGGCAACTACGACGGCGACCTGCTCGAGGACTACGCCGTGTGGCGTCCGAGCGCCAATCCCGGCGAGTCGAAGTTCATCGTCCGTCGCAGCAGCAGCCCGGCCACGCCCTTCGAGGTGAACCAGGGCATCAGTGGCGACTTTCCGGTGGCCGCATCACGCAACAACTGAGGCCGTACCAGGGCGCGGCGGCAGGCAATCGCCGTCGCGTCCGGCTCATTCCTGAAGGCCACCGCGGAATGCGTCGCTGGCCTCGATGACCCCGCCGCCGAGGCAGACTTCGCCGGCGTAGAAGACCACCGACTGCCCCGGCGTGATTGCGCGCTGGGGCTCGTCGAAGCGGATCTCGGCGGCACCGCGCCCGAGCATTCGCACGTGGCAGGACTGGTCAGCCTGGCGGTAGCGGATCTTCGCGGTGCAGCGGAAATCGGCGCCCGGCGCGCTGCCGGCGATCCAGTGCACGGCAGCCGTTCGCAGCCGCTGTCCGTAGAGCGCAGGATGTTCGCCCTGCGCCACGTACAGCGTGCGCTCGGCCACCGACTTGGCGACGACATACCAAGGCTCGCCGCTACCACCCTTGCGGCCGCCTATGCCGAGGCCGCCGCGCTGGCCGATGGTGTGGAAGGCCACGCCCTGGTGCTCGCCGAGTGTTTCGCCCTCGACACTGACGATCGGGCCGGGATCGGCTTTGACGTAGCGGGCAACGAACTCGGGGAAGTGCTTCTCGCCGATGAAGCAGATGCCGGTGGAGTCGCGCTTGGCCTGGGTCGGCAGGCCAGCGTCGGCGGCGAGCCGGCGGACTTCGGCCTTGTGCAAATGGCCGATCGGGAACTCCGCGCGCGCGAGCTGGGCCTGGTCTAGCGCATGCAGGAAATAGCTCTGGTCCGTGCCGGGATCGACGCCGCGCAGCAGCTCCACGCGCCCGTCGATCCGGCGCAGGCGCGCGTAATGGCCGGTGGCGATGCGCTCGTAGCCGAGGTCCTCGGCGTGCTCGACGAAGGTGCGGAACTTGATCTCGCGGTTGCACAGGATGTCCGGGTTCGGCGTGCGCCCGGCCGCGAGCTCCGAGAGGAAGTGCTCGAAGACGCCGTCCCAGTACTCGGCGGCGAAGTTGCGGGTGTGGAAGGGGATGCCGAGCAGCGCGGCGACCGCGCGCGCATCCTCGGCGTCCTGCTCGGCGGGGCAGACGCCGGAAGCGTCCTCCTCCTCCCAGTTCTTCATGAACAGCCCCGCCACCTTGCGCCCGGAGCGCTGCAGGAGCAGCGCGGTGACCGAGGAATCGACGCCGCCCGAGAGGCCGACTATGACGGGTGGCGCGCCGCTCACGGCCGCTCCGGACGCGGCCGGGTCAGGTCGATCCCGCGCGTGCGCGCCTCCAGCCACTCGCCAAAGGGCGCCAGCTCGCCGTAGCGCTCGCAGGTGCCCAGCGTGTACTTCAGCACCAGTGGCAGGTCCTTCAGGTACCCGGCCTTGCCGTCACGGTAGTAAAGGCGCGCGAAGATGCCGAGCACCTTGAGGTGGCGCTGCAGGCCCATCCAGTCGAACCAGCGCCGCCAGCGTGTGGTGCCAACCGAGACGACGCCAGCGGCGAGCAGTCGCTGCCGGTAGCCCTCGACCCAGTCGTAGACGCGAGCCAGCGGCCACTCGACGTAACAATCCTTCAGCAGCGAGACCAGGTCATAGGTCAATGGCCCGGTGACCGCGTCCTGGAAATCGATGATCCCGGGATTGGCGCCGGGCACGATCATCAGGTTGCGCGAGTGGTAGTCGCGGTGGACGAAGGCGACCGGCTGCTCGGCAGCGCTGGACAAGAGGCGCGTCATCGTCGCCTCGATCAGATCGGTCTCGTCGCATGAGGCCTCGAGGCCCAGGTGCCGTTGCAGGAACCAGGTCTCGAAGAGCTCCATCTCGGTGCTCAGCCGTGCGGCGTCGTAGGGCGGCAGGCCGGTGGTGTCGACCTTCGTCTGCATCAGCAACAGCGCGTCGAGCGCATCACCGTAGAGCGACTCGACGCTGGCCTCGGTGAGCTCGGGCAGGTAGGTGCGGGTGCCGAGGTCCGACAGCAGCAGGAAACCCTGCGCGCGATCCTCGGCGTGCACCTCCGGCGCATTCAGCCCCGCGGCGCGCAGGCGCCGGGCGATGTCCAGCCACGGCCCCACGTCCTCCTTGTCCGGCGGCGCGTCCATGACGATCCAGCTGCGTCCATCGGCCTGCACACGCCAGTAGCTGCGGAAGCTGGCATCGGCCGAAGCCGCGACGGGCGGGGCGGCCAGCGGGCCGAGGTTCGTGGCGGCGAAATGGGTGAGGGCGGTGAGGCGGGTGAGTGGCATTGCAGGTGGTCAGTGGTGAGTGGTGAGTGGTGAGTGGTGAGTGGCGGAAGCGTCGGCATGAATGCCGACCCACATAAGAGCGTTGCACCTGTGGGTCCGGATTCATCCGGACAATTCTGGATTCATCCGTCTGTGGTGCCGAGTGATGAGAGCGTCCCCCTCTCCCCCGCCCCTCTCCCACGAGGGGAGAGGGGA
>JANJUH010000082.1 GCA_024710675.1 Lysobacterales bacterium | reverse complement strand
GCGCGCGCGCAGCGATGGCGGCGATCTCGCTGGTGCCGTCGCCGTCGACGCGCGCTGGCTCTGGCACGCCGATCCGGGCGGCTTCTGGCGACGCGAGCTGGCGGCAATCGACGATCCGGCACAGCCGGTTGCGCTGCCGGATGGACTCGATACCGGACAGGTCGAGGCGATGAGCCTGGCTACCGATGGCTCGCTCTGGGTCTTGCATCGGCAGGCCTTGCTGCTGACGGCCGATGGTGGGCGTTCCTGGGCGGTCCATCCACTTCTGGTGCTGGCCTCTGCCGAGACCGGGGATCATCGTCGCCTGCAGGTGCTGATCGACGGGCTTGGTCGTACCTGGCTGTTCGGCCAGTTCGGCGCCGCCCTCTGGCAGGACGACGGCCGGGTCGAATGGCTGCGGCATGATCCGGCCGATCCCGGCAGCCTCGCGCCTGCCAGTCCCGTTTCTGGCTACATCGGTTTCATCGATCGTGACGGCGTGGTCTGGATCGGTGCTGGTCTGGGTGGCGTCGCGCGGCACCAGCCGGCATCGGCGGCGTTCGCGCACCTGGCGACCGGAGGCGGCGTCGTCCGTGCGCTGCTCGCACGCGAGGAAGGCGAGGGCGAGGCCCTGTGGGTGGGTCATGAAGGCGGCGGACTGGAACACTGGCGGCAGGCGGACGGCGGCTGGCGCCGGCACGCGCTCTACCATCCGGAGGCCGAAGACCATCATCGCTTGCCCTACGCCAGTGTCTGGGGCCTGGCCGAGGATTCGCGCCGCGGGCGGATCTGGGTGGCGAACCAACGGGTGGCGCTGGCGATCGATGCGGCCGAGGGCGCCATCGTAGAGCGCTTGCGGCCTCCGCCGAACCTGGCCACGGCGCCGGTCGATGCCTTGCTGGTCGATCGTGCAGGCAGCACGCTGTGGCTCGCGCGCGCAGCCACCCTCGAGGCGTGGACGCTCGGCCCCGAACCTCGATTGCGCCGCTGGCTGCAGCCGCCGGGCAGCGGCGGCGAGGGGCTGCGTACCTTCGACCTGCTCGAAGCCAGCGACGGCCGGATCCTTGCCGCCACGACCAATGGGCTTGCAGCCGTCGAACCGGCTTCGGGCCGCAGCGATTTCCTGCTGCCGATCCGTCAGGGACAAGACGACGCGGCCAATCTGTTGTTCGGCATGGCCGAGGCGCCGGCAGGCACCCTTTGGGTGGGCTCGCGCTTGTCCGGACTTGCCCGCGTGTCGCTCTCGAATACGCAGCCGGCCCGTTGGTTCGGCGTTGAGGCGGGCTGGGCCGATCCCACGGTCTTCGCCGTCCTACCCGACCTGTCTGGCGGGCTCTGGCTGAGCCATCATCGCGGCTTGCTGCGTTTCGATCCCGCCAGACAGGCGTCGAGGTCCTATGCGGCGGCCGACGGACTGGTCCCGCAGGAGTTCAGCAACGCCGTTGCCGCGGTCGGGCCGTCCGGGCACCTCTACTTCGGCGGCAACGCCGGCGTGGCCCGCATCGATCCATCCCGCGTCGTCGAACACCCGCGCGCACCCACGGTGCGGCTGCAGGGTTTCGCCGTCGGTGACCAGTCCTGGCCGATGGGGGCGCTGCGCGAGGCCTTCGTCCTGCCGCCCGATGCCGCTGGCATCGCCATCGACTTCGTCGGCCTGCATGGTGCCGATCCCACCCATCACCGCCATCGCTACCGGCTCATGGGCGCCGATCAGGACTGGGTCGAGGCCGGAGCCGAGCGCCGGGCGCGCTATCCGCGACTATCGCCTGGCCAATACCGCGTCGAGGCCATGGTCGCCAATGCCGATGGTGTGTGGTCGGCGCCTGCGCCCTTGCTCGCCTTCGAGGTGTTGGCGCCGTGGTGGCAGCGGCCCTGGGCCCAAGCCGCCTATCTCCTGCTGGCTGCGCTCGCGGTCATGACTTATCTCGCCGTGCAACGGCGTCGGCGACGGCTGCTCGAGCAGCAGGTTGCGATGCGCACCCGCGAACTGGCCGCCGAGCAAGCCATCAGCAGCCGCCGCGCGCGCGAGCTCGCCGAGGTGCTGGAGATCCGCACACGGCTCTTTGCCAACCTCTCCCACGAGTTCCGCACGCCACTGACGCTGATCGGCGCGGCCCTGCGCAAGGCCCGGGCACAGGGGGCAGACGCCGACTCGGTCGCGCTCGGGCAACGCTACCTGGATCGACTGCTGCGCCGGGTCGACCAACTGTTGGCCCTGGCTCGCCTGCAGTCGGATTCGGTGGCGGCCTCCAAGGGCGAGAATCTGGCCATCGACCGGATCGCCGCCATGGCGATCGAAGCCTTCGCGCCGCTGGCGGCCGAACGCAAGATCACGCTGGACAGTCGCATCGAGGGGCATTGGCAAGGACGCGGCGACGCCGAAGCCCTGGAACTGGTGCTCCTTAACCTGATCGGCAACGCGCTGGCCTACACGCCCGCTGGCGGACATGTGCGTGTCGAACTGGCAGACCGCGGTGAGCGCGTCGAATTGCGGGTCATCGACGACGGCCCGGGCATTGCCCTGGAGGAGCAGGCCGCGATCTTCGACCGCCTGCACCACGCCCCCGCCAACGAACACGGCGGCCGCGGCACCGGCATCGGCCTCTCGCTGGTCCGCGAGGCCGTGCGCGGACTGGGCGGCGAGCTCAGCCTGCAAAGCCAGCCGGGGCAGGGCAGTTGCTTCACCGTGAGCCTGCCGGCGCAGCGCGTCGAGCGTCCGGCGGACGACACCGAGGTGTCGACGATGGACATGGCGGCTGCGCATGCGATCGCCACGAACCACGCCGCCCCGGACGAGGAATCGACCAACCGTCCCGATGCGCCCCGTATCGCACCCAACCGCCGCGACCTGATCGGCCACCTCCTGATCGTCGAGGACAATCCCGATCTGCGCCAATGGCTCGCCGATTTGCTGGCCCCGCAATGGCGCCTGACGCTGGCCGCCGACGGATCCCAGGCCTTGGCCCTGGCCCGCAAACGCGCCATCGACCTCGTCCTCAGTGACGTGATGATGCCCGGCCTCGACGGCCACGAACTGCTCAAAGCCCTGCGCGCCGACGAGCGCACCAGCCACCTGCCGGTCCTGTTCCTCACCGCCCGCCACGACCTGCCCAGCCGCCTGGATGCATTCACCCTGGGCATCGACGACTACCTCGTCAAACCCTTCGAGCCCGAAGAACTCGAGCTCCGCCTGCGCCGCCTGCTGGAGCAGCGCGAACGCACCCGAAACCTGGTCAGGCGCCAGCTCGGACTGAGCGCGGAAAACGGAAACAGCATCCACGCGGAAAACAATTCCGATTCCGAAA
>JANJUH010000012.1 GCA_024710675.1 Lysobacterales bacterium | reverse complement strand
ATGGCGGAAGGGGTGGGATTCGAACCCACGGATGGTTTCCCATCGCTGGTTTTCAAGACCAGTGCAATCGACCGCTCTGCCACCCTTCCGCAGTCCGGTCCGTAGTGGCGAGAATAGCAGCGCTGGCTGAACGTGCTCGCGCGCCGGGGGGCGTCTTGACCTCGTCATGACACCCTTCGCCCCTACCATCCGAACTGCAAGCGACATTCCGCTACACTTGCCGCCACTGCCCATCAGGAGTCCACCATGAGCCAAGCCGTACCGGTCATGACCCGCAGCGAAGTCGCTGCGCTCACGACCACCAAGACCATCCGCAACGCCTACATGCTGCTCACGATGATCCTCGGCGTGAGCGCGGTGACGGCGTGGTATGCGGTCAGCAGCAACGCCCAGCCAGTCAACATCTGGGTCTTCCTGGCCTTCATGATCGGCATGCCCTTCGCGATCCACATGACGCGCAACAGCGTCGCGGGGCTGGGCCTGTCCTTCGTCTACGCAGCGCTGCTGGGCTACTTCCTCGGCCCCATCGTCGGCATCTACATGCGGATGGACCCGAACATCCCGGTCTATGCGCTCGCCGCGACCAGCGTGATCTTTTTCTCCTTGTCGGGTTATGCGCTGGTCTCGCGCACCAACTTCAACTTCCTCGGCGGCTTCATCTTCGTCGGCGCGCTGGTCATCCTGGCCGCGGTCATCGCCAACATCTTCCTCGGCATGGCGATGCTCAGCCTGATGATCTCGGGCGCGGCGGTGCTGCTGATCTCGGCGGCGATCCTGTACCAGACCAGCCAGCTGATCCACGATCCGGAAGCGAACTACATCGTCATCGCGACCGCTCTGATGGCCGACATCTGGGTGCTGTTCCTGCACCTGATGCGCCTGTTCTCCTTCTTCGGTGGCGAAGACTGAGACAGGGCCGGGTTGTCCGGAATGGAAGGGGCGCGGTCCGCAAGGGCCGCGCCTTTTTTTTCGGGAAGTGGGACGAGGGAAAGGGGGCAGGCGAAAGGGGGCGGGGTCGATCGAGCGGCGCGATCCGGCCGAGACACGAACTGTCCCCCTGCCCCCCGGCCCCCTGCCCCTGCCAACGTCCGGAAACCCATGGGCTCCGAACCCTCCCTCAACTCCCCTGCGGCAGTTGCGAGCGCAGCCACTCGAGCATGCGCTTGAGGTCGAGCGGCTTGGGCAGGAAGGCATCGGCACCAGCGCGGTGGGCCGACTGCCGGATGCGGGTGTCGACCGCGCCCGAGAAGACCACGATCGTCCCCTTGTAGCCGGCCAGGCGCAGTTCCTGGGTCAGGGCGAGCCCGGAGCGCGTGCCCAGTTCGACATCGACGATGACCATGCCCGGCGCGTCGCTGCGGACGTGCTCGACGGCCTCATCGGCGTCGGGCAGTGCCTCGGGCTCGTAGCCGGTCTCGCGCAGCGACCACAGCAGCAATTGGCAGATGTCGGGATCGTCGTCGACCACCAGCACGCGGCGATTGGCAAGGTGCACCGGCGGCGCTTCCTCGGCGATGGCCGCCCGCTCCAGCGGGCTTTCCGCGGGTGCCTCCGGCAAAGAGACGGCGATGCGCGTGCCCACACCGGGTACCGACTGCAGGCTGATCTCACCGCCCATCCGCTGCACGAGCTGGCGCACGATCCACAGGCCCAGGCCAGCGCCATCCTTGCCCTGCTGCGCCCCGCGGTTCAAGGGTTCGAACACCCGCTGCTGGTACTCGGGCGCGATGCCGATGCCGGTATCCGCCACCACCATCGAGAGGCGCTGCCCATCGTATTGAAGCTCGGCCGAGATCCGGCCCTGTCGCGTGTAGCGAACCGCATTCGATAACAAATTGACCAGGATCTGGCGCAGCTTGATGTCGTCGAAGCAGGGCAGGCGATCGACGCCTGACTGCGCGGCGATCGTCAGCGCCAGGCCCTTGCCCTCGGTCATCGGGCGGATCATGTCCTCGATCTCGACGGCCAGAGCGGCCAGGTCGAACTGGCGCGGGGACAACACCAGCTCGCCATGGGCATCACCGGCCATCTCCAGCAGGTTCTCTGCCAGGGACTTGAGGTACATCGCATTGCGCTGGATGGCGCCCAAGGCGCGCTTGAGCGGCGTCGAATCCTTGAGGTAAGGCTCGAGCAGGCCCGCATAACCCATGATCGAGGTCAGGGGCGTGCGCAAGTCGTGTGACAGGGTGTCGACCAGGCGCCGCTGGAAGCGCTGCGCCTCGTCGAGCGCCTTGGTGCGCGCCTCGAGTTCGGCCCGCGCCTTCTTCAGCTCGCGGATGGTCCGGGATTTCTCGACGCCGGCCAGGGCCAGCTCGTTGGCTGCCTGCTGGCGTTCGCGCAGCTCGCGGCCGCCATCGTGGGTATCCGCGAGGACCAGGTGGCCGCCACCATCGTCCGGCACCCACCAGGCGCTGATTGCGCGCTGGCCGAATTCGATCAGGGGCCAGAACTGCGGCTCGGTGCGCGGCAAACCCGTCAACAGCTCGTCCGCCAGTCCAGCCAGGGCGGCCTCGGCGTCCGCACCCAGCCCGTAGTGCGCGCCCTCACCGTCGACAGCGAGGATCAATCCATCCCGATCGAAACTCGCCACCAGCGGCCGTGCGCGCTCGACCAGGTAGGCGGACAGCGAGGATGAGACCGCGTCCGGGCGGCTCATGGCGCCACCCCGGCGACGCGCTCGCCGATCAGGGCAAAGGCTTCGGCCACGCCCTCCCCGCTCATCGCACTGGTCCGAAAGGTCGGCAGGCTCTGCTGCAGACGCTCGAGGTCGGCGGCCGACACCTCCCAGCGATCGACCAGGTCGAGCTTGTTGACCAGCATCACCACCGGCACGCCGGGCAGCTGCTTCTGGGTCTGCATCCACAGGTACAGCGCGGCACGCAGGCTGGCCTCGCGGGTGCCGTCGGCCACCAGCATCAGGCCACTGGCGCCACGGATGTAGCTCCTGTTCATGCTGTCCAGCTCGGACTTGCCGGCGAGATCCCACACCACCAGCTTCAGCGCGCGTCCGTCCGCCAGTGTCAGCGCGCGCGAATCGACCTTGACGCCGACCGTGGTCAGGTATTTCTCGGAGAAGGTGTTGCGCACGAAGCGCGAGACCAGGCTGGTCTTGCCGACGGCGAAATCGCCGAGCAGGCAGATCTTGCGGGCCAACTCAGTCATCGCGGCGACTCCTCGACCCATTCGATGGCGACCGCGCGGCGTGCGGGTGGGCCCTCGCCCACGATCGCAAGGACCCGCCCGGCAGGCACCCCGGCCGCCACCAGGGCAGCCCGTACGGCCGTCGCGCGCGCCTCGCGCAGGATGCGGTTACGTGCTTCGCTGCCGCCCTCATCGCTCCACCCGACGATGCGAAAGGAAAGATCGCGATCGAGCATACGCGCAAGCTCGAGCGCCCGGAGGAGCTGGGCGGCCAGCGCGTCGACGGCGGCGGGCGCCAATTCGGCGCGACCGCGGGCGAACTCGGCAACGAAGTCGCCGCTGGCCGCGCGCAGCGCCTCGTACTCCGCCAGCAGCAGCGGATCGGGGCCCACGGTCAGTGCGCCCGCATCGACGCCTGCCAGCCCGGGCCAGGCGCGCAGCGTCGCCAGTGCTTCGGCCTGCCAGCGGGCGTCTGCGTGCCCGGCAAGCCGGGCGACGCGATCACGCACGCTGAGCTGCACACCCGCCGGGGGAGCGAGGGCCCGCAGCAGGCGGCGCTCTTCGGGGAGGTCGGCGAGCGAGCGATAGGGCCGCTCCTCGATCACGATGGCCTCGGCCGGCACGGCAGCGGCCGCCGCCAGCGCCGACAGCGGATCGGCATCGGGGTCGCGCAGCAGCCGGACCCGCCACGGTGGCCCCGGCGTCAGCGCGAGCAGCTCCCATCCGGGCACGGCATCGATCGCGGCGCGCAGCCGCTGCTCGGTCTGCTGGCGCTGCCAGGCGCCGTAGGCCATGCCGGCCATCAGCACGAGCGCGGCCAGCACGAGCAGCACGAACGGCCAGCGCGCAGGGGCCCTCGCCGGCGCGGCCTCGGCGCGCTGGCCAGCGACCGGCCCCAGTAGCGGCTCGGCGGCCATACCCCAATCGAAATCGTCGTCGCGCGCGTGGCCGGCATGCAGCGACTCCAGCGCCATCCGCAGCCGTTCCGCCAGCTCGGCCGGTGGCGTACCCCGGACGAAGCAGGCGAGATTCGCAGCTGGTCCCTCGTAGAGCTGCAGCAGGTGCTCGCCTACCGTCGCCGAGGCCAGTCCGCCCTGCCCGGCCTCGTCACCACCGACCGAATCGCGGACGAAATCGCCGATGGCCGTCAGCATTCCGGCGATCGCATCGGCATCGAGCTCGGCCAGCTCCGGCGCGCTGCGGCGATACAGCAGCAAGCCGGATTCGCGCTCGATCAGGAACAGGTGGTCGATGCGCCAGCTCAGCGTGTGTTTCAGCACCACCTGGGCGAAGGGCGTACCGGTGCGCCAGGCTTCGACGCGCCAGCGCCAGGCGCGCGGCGACACGCTCCATTCGAGCGCGCGGTTGAGGTCGGCGACGAAGGTGCGCAGGGACTCGGCGACGGCGCGCCGGATCGCCGGGCCGATGACCGGGAACAGCGCATCGGCGATCGCGCGGCGATCACGGCGCACGGCATCGCCGAGCGCGCTGCCGACTACCGGCGCCAGCGCCTGCTCCAGGCGCGGTCTCGCCTCTCCCGAGCCGGCCTGCTCGAGCAGCCCGGGCAGGCGCTCGGGCAGATCGGCCTGCGCCTGCTCGAGCGCGGCGAGCGCCGAGTCCTGCGCATCCAGCCGGGCCTGCTCGGGTGCGAGCAGCAGCCGGCGCAGGTCCTCGTAGCCGCTCACGGTCAGCCGCGCGGCAGCGGCAGGTCGAACTCGCCCTTGAGCCGCAAGGCCACCTCGGTCAGCAGCGCCGCGAGATCGGCACGCGCCACCTTGTCGGCCCGCAACTCGGAGGCAGCACGTGCCGCCTGCGCCGATTGCGCGTCGATGCGCTCGCCAGCCTCGGCGCGCAGGCCCGCCAGTTCGGCGCGCAGGCGCTCGTCATGGGCGGCGAGTTCGGCCTCGAGCGCCTGGATCGCGCCCTGCAGCTCGCTGCGCAGGGTGCGCTGGGCCTGCAGCGTGCGCGACTCGAGGTCGTCGAAGGCACTGGTGCGATCGGCCGCCTCCTGGCGCAACTGCTTGGCGATCTTCTCGCCGTGCTCGTCGAGGCGCTTCTCGAGCAGGCCAAGGCGCTTCTCGAGATCCTGACGCAG
Source organism: Lysobacterales bacterium (assembly GCA_024710675.1). Taxonomy (GTDB): domain Bacteria; phylum Pseudomonadota; class Gammaproteobacteria; order Xanthomonadales; family SZUA-5; genus JANJUH01. Next base: position 6,989 of record JANJUH010000012.1, on the reverse strand, counting down.
GCGCGCGGCCTCGGCATCGAGGCGTTCGCTCAGCTCCTGGAAGCGGCGCTCGTAATCGCGCATCTGGCCGCCGAAGAGGATGTCGCGGATCTGGTCGACGTTGCGGTCGTTCGGGGTCTCGGGCATGGCAGCGCTCCGGGGCGGCTCGGCGGGTGTGGGAGTGGTCTGCACTTTCGCAGGCGGCGCCCGCTGGGGCCCGCTCGCCTTGGCTACCGGCGGGACCGCGGCAACGCGAGTCTTCTTCGTGGCCATGGAGGTCTCCATCGGGTCGGCAGTCGCGTCATCTTAGCGAAGTGCAACGCGCTGGCGTGATGGCGCTCGTCAAAAGATCTTGCGGATCGCCCACCAGCCGATGGCCGCCATCAGCAAGGAGCCGACCAGGTTTCCGGCGACATAGAGTGCCGCGAGCCGTTCCTGGCCCTCGAGCCAGAGCTTGAGCGCATCCAGGCTGAAGCTGGAGAAGGTGGTCAGCCCGCCGAGGAAACCGACCAGCACCAGGGCATGCACACTGGCGAGGTCATGGCGCAGGCTGGCCCAGCCCAGGAAGGCCCCGGCCATGCCGCAACCGGCGAGGTTGACCAGCAACGTCGCCCATGGCGCCGCCTGTCCCAGCGAGTGCACCATCCACTGCCCCACCCAGAAGCGGCTCAACGCTCCCAGCGCGCCACCGGCGGCCACCAGCAGGCTGAGTCCGAACAGATTCATGGCGTGTCTCCCAGCGCCTCCCGGCGCCGTGCGCGGATCCACTCGAGGCGTTCACGGATCTTCGCCTCCAGGCCGCGCTCGGTGGGCTCGTACAGCACCTGCTCCCCGATCTCCTCGGGGAATCCGCGCTGGCCGAAGGCGATGCCGGAATCGGCTTCGTGGTCGTACTGGTAACCCTTGCCGTAGCCAAGCTCCTTCATCAGCTTCGTCGGTGCATTGCGCAGCTCCAGCGGCACCGGCAGGCTGCCGCCGCCAGCAACCAGCTTGCGCGCCTTCCCGTAAGCCAGGTAGGCCGCGTTGCTCTTGGCCGCCACGGCCAGGTACAGCACGAGCTGCGCCAGCGCGACCTCGCCCTCCGGGCTGCCCAGGCGTTCGTAGCTCTGCCAGGCGTCGATCGCCAGCGCCAGAGCGCGCGGGTCGGCGTTGCCGATGTCCTCGCTGGCGAAACGCGTCAGCCGGCGGGCCAGGTAATTCGGATCGCAGCCGCCATCGAGCATCCGGCAGAACCAGTACAGCGCCGCGTCCGGATTGGAGCTGCGCAGCGTCTTGTGCAGTGCCGAGATCTGGTCGTAGAAGGCCTCGCCGCCCTTGTCGAAGCGGCGCAGGCTCTCGGTCAGCACGCCGCGCAGCACCTCGAGCCCGAGCGTTCCGCGGTCCTCGAGCTGGTCGGCGGCGATCTCGAGCAGCGTGAGCGCCCGGCGGACATCGCCGTCGGCAATCTCGGCGAGACGATCGAGGGCTTCGGGCTCCGCCACCAGAGCGCGCGTCCCGAGACCGCGCTCGTGGTCAGCCAGCGCGCGCTCGAGCGCCGTGCGCACGGCGGCGGGCGACACCGGCTTCAGCACGTGGACGCGGCAGCGCGACAGCAGCGCGCTGTTGACTTCAAACGAGGGATTCTCGGTGGTGGCGCCGACCAGTACGAGGGTGCCGTCCTCGACATGCGGCAGGAAGGCGTCCTGCTGCGCCTTGTTGAAGCGGTGCACCTCGTCGACGAAGAGCACGGTGCGGCGTCCGGCGACGCGATTCTGGCGCGCGGCAGCGACGGCTGCGCGCACTTCGGCGACGCCGCCGAGCACGGCAGACATCGCGATGAACTCGGCTTCGCCAGCCGCCGCCGTCAGCCGCGCCAGCGTGGTCTTGCCACAACCCGGCGGCCCCCACAGGATCATCGAATAGGGCTTGCCGGACTCGAGCGCTCGGCGCAGCGGCTTGCCGGGCGCCAGCAGGTGCTCCTGGCCGACGATCTCGTCCAGCATGCGCGGACGCATGCGCTCGGCCAGCGGCGTACCGGTGTCATGCATGCCGGGTTCGCTCAGCCGCCCGCGGAACCCGCGGCTGGCCGCGAAGCAGCGAGCAAGGCATCTCTCCCGAAGGGCTTGATCAGCACCGCGTCGAAGCCACCGGGCGCCTGCGCCCGCTCCACCGAGCCGGTCATCAGCACCAGCCGGGTGCCGGGCGCAAGCGCACGCAGGCGTGGCAACAGATCCTCGCCGCGCTCCTCACCCAGGTAGAGATCGAGCAGGACCACTCCGAACGGCCCGGCGCGCAGCCGCGACTCGGCCTCGGCGCCACTGCTGACGGTCTCGACCGTGGCGCCCATCGCCTCGGCCATGGCGGCGACGCCAAGGCGGACATCCTCGTCATCGTCGACGATCAGCATGCGCAGGCCCGCCAGGTCGAGTGGCGCGGCCGCGGCGACGGCTGCTGCCGCAGGCTCACGCCGGTCGACCGGAATCTCGAACTGGAAACAGGCCCCGCCATGCTCGCAGTTGCGCACGCCCACCTGGCCGCCGTGGGCTTCGATGATGTGCTGGACCACCGCCAGGCCGAGTCCGCCGCCTTCGCCACGGATGCGCGTGCTGCCGCGATAGTAGGGATCGAAAATCCGCCCCATCTCGTCCTCGGGGATGCCGGGGCCGGTGTCGGAGACCGCGCAACGCCAGGCCGGGTGCACCCCATCGACCCACTCGCTGCGCACCACGATCGAGCCCTCGCTGGTGTAGCGCACCGCGTTGCTGAGCAGGTTCACCAGCACCTGGGTTGCCCGTTCAGGATCGATCTCGGCGCGGTCGCCACCGCTGCGCTCATCGATGACCAGGGCCAGGCCCTTGGCGTCGGCCGCCGGGCGCAGCAAGGCGATGGCCGAGGCCACCAGCTCAGCTGGAGCGATCAGGCGCCGCGAGACCACGAGGCGTTGCTGTTCGGCGAGGGCGAGGTCAAAAACATCCCGCGACAGCCGTGCGATGACGTCGGCCGCGTGCCGGGCCGTGGCGAGGGTCCGCCGCCGCGGCGCATCGAGCATCGACTCATCGAGGGCCGCCAGCGCGGCACTGAGACCCTGCGCCGGGTTGCGGATCTCGTGCCCGGCCATCGCCAGCAAGTCCACACGCGCTTGCTGAGCCGCCTGCGCACTGGCGCGCTCGGCACGCAGCTCGCGCAGGCGGTAGATCGCTGCGAGCAGGCCCAGCAGCAGCACCGCGGCGGCCGCGACGACCAGCCAGACCCGCAAGGTCTGGGTCTCGAGTTCCCCCGCAAGCTGGCTCTCGCGCAGCCGGGCGCGAGCCAGTTCCTCGGCCTCGCGGGCCTGGTCGAAGGCCCGGCTGAGTGACTCGACCGCCTCCACGCGACGTTTCTCGAAAGCCTCGGTGTACCACTCGCGCGAACGCTTTTCGCGCTCGAAGGCCTCGCGATGCAAGCCCTGTGCGGCCAGGCAATCGGCCCAGGAAGCCTGCACGCGCGCCGCATCGAAGGGCGACGTCGACGGGTCGAACTGGCCTGCTGCCGCCTCGAAACTCGCCTGCGCTTCATCGCGCCGGCCCAACTGGCACAAGGCATTACCCTTCGCTTCATAACCGAAGCCCAGGATGTAACCGTGCCCATGCGCCTGCGCGCGGGCAATGACCTCGTCGGCCAGCGCGAGTACTTCCGGATCGGCACCGACGCGGGCACCGACGATGGCGAGCGACACCATGACCGACTGCGCGGTCTCCGGATCCTCGGCTGGGACCGGCAAGAGTGCGGCTTCCTTGACCAGCGTGAGCGCCAGCCCGTCCTGATCGCGATTGAGCGCCACATTGGCCTGGCGCAGCAGCGCCCGTGCCTCCCAGGCCGCAGAGCCCGCTGCACGGGCGACCGCCTTGCCCTCCTCGGCCAGGCGCCAGGAAGCCTCGAGGTCCTGGCTGCGCGCTTGTACCGAGGACAGCCCCACCAGCGCCTGCGCCTCGTGCACGCCGTCCGCCAGCGTCCGGGCCCGCTCTCGAACGCCTGCGAACACCTTGAAGGCTTCGTCCAGGCGATCGAGCTGCATCAGCGCGTTGGCCTCGGCGAGATCGAGGTCGAGTGCCAGGCCGGGAGGCCACTGCTCCGCCGCCAGCTCGCGACGCCCGCGCTCGACCGCATCCAGCGTCTTTGCCCACTCGCCGCGACTGCGATGATGACTGGTGATCTCGATCAGCGCCGCACGGGCCGCGTCCGGCCGATTCGATCCCAATGCCTCTGCATAATCCGCTTCGTGCTGCTCGAGGCAACCCTGCGCCGGCTGATGTCCGCCGGCACCCGCAGCCGGGCCGAGGGCCGGGCCGACGAGGAACAGGGAGAGGATCAAGCCACGGAGGGACATCAGGCTGCATGGTGCGGGCGATGGCCAACACTAGCAGGCGCGCGGCTTCCGATCCAGTTTGTCACATTTGGTCGGATTCCGGTCGCGCGCGGGCAAAAGCTGTGACGAACGACCGCGACCGCACGCGGGGAATCCGGCCGTGCGCGCGCTGCAGCCCCAGTGACCGGCCCCAGTGACCGGCCCCAGTGACCAGCCTCAGTGACCGGACAGCCGCCGCGACCTACAATGCGCGCCCTCTTTCTGCGCGACGCCCGCCATGCCCGGCAAGTTGTTCATCAAGACCTACGGCTGCCAGATGAACGAGTACGACTCGTCCAAGATGGCCGACGTCATGGCCGCCGCCGAGGGTCTGGAACTGACCCAGGACGAGTCGGAAGCCGACGTGATCCTGCTCAACACCTGCGCGATTCGCGAGAAGGCGCAGGAGAAGGTGTTCAGCCAGCTTGGCCAATACAAGCCGCTCAAGCGCGCCAAGCCGGGTCTCGTGATCGGCGTTGGCGGCTGCGTGGCGAGCCAGGAAGGCGAGGCCATCGTCAAGCGCGCGCCACTGGTCGACCTGGTCTTCGGCCCGCAGACCCTGCACCGCCTGCCGGACATGATCCGCCGGCTGCGCGAGGAGCGCCGCGCGCAGGTCGACATTTCGTTTCCTGAGATCGAGAAGTTCGACCGCCTGCCCGAGCCGCGCGCCGAAGGCCCGAGCGCCTTCGTCTCGATCATGGAGGGCTGCAGCAAGTACTGCTCCTTCTGCGTGGTGCCCTACACCCGCGGCGAGGAGGTCAGCCGGCCCTTCGACGACGTGATCGCCGAGGTGGCATCGCTGGCCGAGCAGGGCGTGCGCGAAGTCAACCTGCTGGGACAGAACGTCAATGCCTATCGCGGCGCGATGCACGACGGCGGCGTCTGTGACCTGGGCCTCTTGATCCAGAGCATCGCCACGCTCGAGGGCATCGGTCGCATCCGCTTCACCACCTCGCACCCGGTCGAGTTCAACGACAGCCTGATCCGCGCCTATGCCGAGTGCGACAAGCTCGCGAACTACCTGCACCTGCCGATCCAGTCCGGCTCCGACCGCATCCTCGCCGCGATGAAGCGCGGCCACACCGCGCTCGAGTACAAGCAGAAGATCCGCAAGCTGCGGGCGGTGCGCCCGGACATCTCGATCTCCACCGACATCATCGTCGGCTTCCCCGGCGAGACCGAGGCCGATTTCGAGGCGACGATGAAGGTGGTCGAGGATGTCGGCTTCGACCAGAGCTTCTCCTTCGTCTACAGCCGCCGCCCCGGCACGCCAGCCTCGAACCTCCCGGACGACACGCCCGAGGCGGAGAAGAAGCAGCGTCTGTACCGGCTGCAGGCGGCGATCGATGCCAACGCCCGCCGCATCAGCGAAGCCATGGTCGGCACGACGCAAACCGTGCTCGTCGAAGGTCCCAGCCGCAAGAACCCGGCCGAACTGACCGGTCGCACCGAGAACATGCGCTTCGTGAACTTCGCCGCCCCGCCGCGACTGATCGGCCAGTTCGTCGACGTGGTGATCACCGAGGCGATGGCGAACAGCTTGCGTGGACGGGTGGCGCTTGTTGCCGAGACGGCCGCACCCTGACTTGTCGTTTCCAGCAGTGCGACTCGCGTGCCAGGAGCGGGGCTGGAGGTTGGGGGCTGGGGCGAGTGCGCTGGCGTTCGGGTCCAGATCTCGAATCAGCGGTGTGCGCCTTTTGGCTGCCACTCGCGCTGCGACCCCTACGCGAGCTCGCCGACAAATCCGATCTTAAGGCGCATGCGATAAACTGCCGGGGCACGCGCAGAGCATCCGCGCACACGCCCCAGCCCCGCTTCCAAGGCGCACGCCACTGATTCACATGCGTGCGAAGGCCCTCCAGCGCACTCGCCCCAGCCCCGCTCTTGCTACCCCCGGAATGTTTCGCCAGCCCTGAGGGACTCCAACCCCCATGCCCCGCCCCGCCAAGCCCCCCGAACCCGCCGCCCTGACGCTCACCCTCGAACCCGAGGACAACGAGCGCCTGGCCAATCTATGCGGGCCCTTCGACGAACACCTGCGCGAAATCGAATTGCGCCTCGGGATCACCGTGGCCAGTCGCGGCAACGTGTTCCAGCTCAGCGGTGATCCGGCGGCGATCCGCGCCGCCGAGCGCCTGCTCAGGGTGCTCTACGACGAGGCCGACGAGCAGACGCTGTCGGCAGCCAGCGTGACGCTCGCGATCAAGGAGCTCGGCGCCGACGAGGCGGCCGCTTCGGGCGAGACCCAGGAAGTGGTGATCCGCACCAAGCGCGGCGTGGTCAAGGGCCGTGGCGCCAACCAGGCGAAGTACCTGCACCAGATCGTCACCCACGACATGAATGTCGGCATCGGCCCGGCGGGCACCGGCAAGACCTACCTGGCCGTCGCCAGCGCCGTCGAGGCGCTGGAACGCAACCGGGTGCAGCGCATCCTGCTGGTGCGCCCGGCGGTCGAGGCTGGCGAGAAGCTCGGTTTCCTGCCTGGCGATTTGACGCAGAAGGTCGATCCCTACCTGCGCCCGCTCTACGACGCGCTCTACGAGATGATGGGCGTGGAGAAGGTGGCGCGCCTGCTCGAACGCAATGTCATCGAGATCGCGCCGCTCGCCTTCATGCGCGGGCGCACGCTCAACGATGCCTTCGTGAT
>JANJUH010000484.1 GCA_024710675.1 Lysobacterales bacterium | reverse complement strand
AGGCGCGCGGGCTGGCTGCCGCTGGGCGCGGGCATCACGCTGTTCGCGCTGGCCGGCTCGGCATTCGCTGCCGGCATCGACGGCATTGGCGTCATGCAGGCGAGCCTGATCGCATTGATGTTCGGCCTCGGCGCCATGCTGTGCTGGCGTCGCCCTGACCGGGGCCTCGACTGGCTGGGCATCGGCTTTGCGCTGCGCGCCGCCCTCGGCGCCGGCGAGGCGATCGCCTACGGCTGGCGCCTGTGGTGGCCCGGAGAATCGGTGCCGGTCCTGCTCGACCTGCTGCTGGCCTCGCACTCGGCCCTGGACACCGGCGCCGAGTGGGTCATCGCGCTCGGCTGCGTATTGGCCGTGCATCATCGCATCCAGGGCGAACTGGCGGCGAGCCATGCGGAACTCGGGCGCGCGCATGTGGCGATGACGCGGATTGCCGAGCGCGATGCGCTGACCGGATTACTCAACCGGCGCATGCTGCCGGGCTGCTACGAGCAGGCGGTCGCGCGACGCGGGCGCCTGCTGTTCTTCGATCTCGACGGTTTCAAGCGCATCAACGACGAACTCGGCCACGAGGTCGGCGACGATTGCCTGCGCCGCTTCGCCCGCGCCCTGGAGACGAGCTTCCCGGAAGCCATCGGCCTGATCCGCTTTGCCGGCGACGAGTTCCTCGCACTGCTGCCCGGGGGCGTCGATCCGGCGCCGCGGCTGGCCGGGCTGGCGCGCACGCTGGCAGCGCCCGGCGTGGTGCCGGTGCGTTTCAGCGTCGGCGCAGCCAGCCTCGAGGGCCAGCCCGAGCTGCGCGTCGCCGTACACCAGGCGGACCTGGCGATGTACGCGGACAAGGCCGCGCGCCGCATCACCCCGCCCTGAGGGCCGCGGTCACCGGCAGGCGCGCCGCGCGCAGCGCCGGCATCAGCCCGCCGACGAAACCGATCAGCAGCGCCAGCACGAGGCCGCGACTGACCAGATCCGGCGTGACCCGGAAGGCGAACACGAGCTGGGTGAAGCCGCCGCCCAGCGTCGACACCGTCATGCCGTTGAAGAAGAGATAGGCGACGATGGCGCCGAGCACGCCGCCGGCCAGTGCCAGCAGCATCGCCTCGACCATCACCGAGGCCACCACCGGCAGCGGTCCGAAGCCGATCGCGCGCAGCGTGGCGATCTCGCGGGTGCGCCCGGAGACCGAGGCGTACATCGTGTTGAGCGCGGCGAAGATCGCCCCGAGGCCCATGATGAGCGCAACCGCCGAGCCGAGCAGGCGCACGCCCTGCGTGGTCTGGCGGGTCTGGTCGGCGTAGTAGCCGATCTGCGAGCGCACCTCGGTGTTGAGGCGCGGGTCGGCATCGAGCACCGCCTCCAGCGCGGCAGGTCCACCCGGGCCGGTGTCCTCGAGCGCAGCGAGGACGGCTGAATAGACGTTCGGCCGGCCCCAGGCGGTCTGCGCGGTCGCCGCATCGGTATGGATCTCGCTTTCGTAGGCATCGCCGCTCTCGAAGATGCCCACCACCTGCCAGTCGGCGCCGCGCAGGCGCACCGTGCGGCCGACCTCCAGGCCCTCGAACTGCACCGCCGCGCCGCGACCGACCAGCAGCTCCTGCAGGCCGGGCTGGAAGGCGCGGCCCTCGACGATGCGCAGCTTCGGACGCAATGCGAATCCGGCCGGCGAGATGCCGCGCAGCGTGATGTTGGCGCCGGTGGTCTCGCCCTTCTTCGGCAGCTCGGCGATGACCACGAGTTCGCCCGAGACCAAGGGCTCGCCGCGTTCGTCGCGGCGCACACCGGCGGCCTGGGCGACGAGATCGACGGTCTCGCGGGTCATCGAGCTGTTGAGTTCGGCCTGCGAACCGCCACGCAGCACCAGCACATTGCCGGGTGTGCCGGTGGCCTTCAGCGTGTTCTCGATGCCGCCGGCCATCGCGAACAGCGCGGTGAACACACCGACCACGCCGGCGATGCCGATGACGATGACGAAGGAAGCGCCCAGCCGCTCTGGCAGGCTGCGCAGGTTCATCACCACGATGCGGAGGATCTGTTCGAGCATGGTCTTGGCCTGGGTGGAGGCGGGGAACGGCGGGTCAGGGGTGGCTCAATGGGCGGGGCTCGGGACTCGGGACTCGGGACTCGGGACTCGGGACTCGGGACTCGGGACTCGGGACTCGGGAAGAGCTTGCGCCGTATGGGTGACCGCGACGACAACGGTTGCCCCGCTGCTGTGGGTCGGGATTCATCCCGACTCTCTTGCGGGTGTGGACAGGGGCGAAAGAGCGTCCGGATGAATCCGGACCCACAAAAGCGGGCGAGTCCGGATGATTCCGGACCCACCAGCACAACGGGTTCCGGCCGCGCTTGTGCGGCCGCGCTTGTGGACACCCACTCTTGTCACGGGCACCCCGCTCCTGTGGGTCGGGATTCATCCCGACGCCTTCGCAGGATTGGACACGGACCATGCTCAGCGCCCCGCCAGCGCGTCGACGATGCGCAGGCGACCGGCCCGCAGCGCGGGTGGCAGGCCGACGGCCAGCGCCAGCACCAGCATCGCCGCGACGGCCTGCAGCCAAACCGTGGCGTCGGCGCGCACGGCGCCGAAGAACTGCGGTGCGGCCTGGGCAAGGCCGCCGATCATCACCGACGCCAGCGCCATGCCGGCGAAGCCGCCGATCAGGCACAGCAGCAGCGCCTCGCCCAGCACCAGCACGGTCACGCGGGTGTCGGAGAAGCCGAGCGTCTTCAGCACTGCCAGCTCCGGGATGCGCTCGCGCACCGCCTGCGCCATGGTGTTGCCGGTCAGCGTCAGGATCGTGAAGAAGACCGCGACCAGGATCAGGCTGACGATCAGGCCGATGTCGCCGATCTGTGCGAAGAAGCCCTTGTTGAAATCCTTCTCGCTCTGCGTCTTGGTCTCGTAGGGCGAGTTCAGGAAGCGCGCGTCGATCGCGCGCGCCACCTCGTCGGCACGGTTCACGTCCTCGAGCACCACCGCAAAGATCCCGGCCAGGCCGCCGCCGAACTGGCTGGCCTCCGAGAAATAGGCGTGGTTGACATACACCGATTGGGTTTGCGACTGCCAGGAGGCGTCGAGGCCGTCGTAGATGCCGACAACATCGAACTCCCAGGTCATCGAGCCGTCTTTCTGCGGGAAGATGTTGGAGCGCAGCGGCAGCTTGTCGCCGACCTTCCAGCCGCGCTGATCGGCCACCACGCGGCCGACGATCGCGCCAGTGCGGGTCTGTTCGAAGGCCCGCCACTCGGCATCGCCCATCACCCATTCCGGATAGGCCACGCGCAGCCGCGCCGGGTCGGTGGCAAAGGTGAATACCGGCGTGTTCTCGCCGACGACCCCGCCGAACCACTGGTCGTGGCTGACCGCCTTGACGCCCGGCACCGACTCGATCTCGGGCAGCAGGCGCAGCGGCAGCGAGTCGGTGAAGGAGACGCGCGACTGCACGATCAGCCGCGAGGCGCCGACGAAGTCCGCGCCGGCGGTGAAGAACACCGCCAGCGCCTGCAGCAGCCCGAACAACAGGAAGGCGCAGATCAGCGAGAGGATGGTCAGCAGGGCGCGGGTCTTCTTGCGCCACAAACTGGCCCAGACGAAGCGGAGGCTGCCCATTGCGATGCTCCTCAGGCCGCCGCGGCGCTGTCGGCCAGCAGCGTGCCCTTGTCCAGATGCAATGTGCGCCGCGCGTACTCGGCCGCCTTGGGGTCGTGGGTGACCATCACGATGGTCTTGCCGTACTCGCTGTTGAGCCGCTGCAGCAGGGTCAGGATCTCGTCGGCGGTCTTGCGGTCCAGATCGCCGGTGGGCTCGTCGCAGACCAGCAGCGTGGGGTCGGACACCAGCGCGCGGGCGATTGCCACGCGCTGCTCCTGGCCGCCGGACAGCTCCTTGGGCTTGTGCCGCGCGCGGTCCTTCAGGCCCACGATCTCGAGCGCGATGTTGGCGCGCTTCAGGCGCTCGGCGGCACCCATCTTCGTCAGCAACAGCGGCAACTCGACATTGCGCTCGGCGGTCAGCACCGGCAGCAGGTTGTAGAACTGGAAGACGAAGCCGACGTGGCGCGCGCGCCAGTCCGAGAGTTGGCCGCCGCTCATGCGATCGATGCGCTCGCCATCGACGACGATCTCGCCGCCGCTGGGCTGGTCGAGCCCGCCGATCAGGTTCAGCAAGGTCGTCTTGCCGGAGCCCGAAGGCCCCATCAGCGCGACGAAATCGCCCTTCGGGATGTCGATGCTGATGCCGTGCAGCACCTCCACCTTCTGCTTGCCGCGCACGTAGTGCTTGGTGACGTTGCGGATCTCGACCAGGGCTGTGCTCATGGTGCTGCTCCGGTGTGGGCGGTTCAGGGCGCGATACGGACGCGTTGTCCGTCGGCCAGTTCGGGTGAGGGGACACGGACCAGCACCGCGCCGGGAGAGAGTCCCTCGGGGATGCGGAGCTGGCCGGACAGCGGGGCGACGCCACTGACCGCCAGGCGGCGCACGCGGCCTTCCTCGACGAGGTAAACCACCTTGCCGCCTTCGCGTTCGACCACCGCCGACGGCGGCACCAGCACGCCGGTCAGCGCCGCCGGGCCTTCGGCCTGCACCGTCGCCTCGGGATCCTGGAAACGGACGCGCACGCCCATGTCGGGCACGATGCGCGCGTCCTCCACCCCGATCGAGACCCGCACGCGCACGGTGGCCTTGCTGCGATCGGCTGCCGGGATCACCGCGATCACCGCACCCGGGATGCGCCAGTCGGGATAGGCGTTGAGCGTGGATTCGACCGGCATGCCGGCGCGCACGCGGCCGATGAAAGCCTCGTTGACATCGACCTCGATCTCCAGCGACTCCATGTCGACGATGGTGCCGATGCCGGTGCGGGTGAAGCCGCCGCCCGCGCTGATCGGCGAGATCATCTCGCCCGGCTGCGCAGCCTTGGCAACGACGATGCCGGCGAAGGGCGCGCGCACCACGGTGTCGTCCACGCCCACCCGCGACAGCGCCAGCGATTCCTCCGCCACCTTGACCTGGCGGCGCTGGCTGGCCAGCCGCGCCGCCAGCGTCTCGGCCTGCGCGCGCGCGGCGTCGAGCTGCGCGGCGGTACCGAGCTGGCGCGCGTTGATCTCCTGCTGGCGGCGGAAATCGGCCTGCGCCTGGCGCAACTGGGCCTCGATCTCGGCCAGTTGCGAGCGCGCGCCGGCGAGCTGCGCCTGCGCCAGCGCGAGCTGCGCGGCGGCCTGGGTGTCATCGAGCGTGGCCAGCACCTGCCCGGCCTCGACCCGCATGCCTTCCTCGATCAACACCTCGCGCACCTTGCCGGTGACCTTGGCCGAAACCGTGGCCTGGCGACGGGCGACGACGTAGCCGGAGGCATCGAGCACCGAG
>JANJUH010000463.1 GCA_024710675.1 Lysobacterales bacterium | reverse complement strand
GGCCGAAAGAGCATGGGGTCCGCAAAGAACGCCAAGACAGCTTGAAGAGCTCGCCTGATTCCTGCTGCCGACTGTTTTCGCGTTCCTTTCTTTTTGCTTCCTTTGCGTCCTTGGCGTCCTTTGCGGACCAGCTGCTGGCTTCGCCCGGGTCACCCCAAGCCAAGCCCCGCCGGATACTCCGGCTTCTGGTCGCGCGCCAGCAGGGCGCGCAGGCCGTCGGCGGGCGTGGTCTCGCCGAGCAGCACCGCCTGCACGCGCGAGGCGATCGGCAGGTCGAGATCGAAGCGCGCGGCGAGTCGCATGACCTCGTTGGCAGTCTGGATGCTCTCCACCACCTGCCCGATCTCGGCCACCGCCTCGTCGATCGGCACACCACGCCCGAGCGCAAGCCCGAGGCGACGGTTGCGCGAGAGATCGCCGGTGCAGGTCAGCACGAGGTCACCGAGGCCGGCCAGTCCGATCAGCGTCTCGGCACGGCCACCCAGACACAGGTTAAGGCGCAGCATCTCGTTGAGGCCACGCGTGATCAGCCCGGCACGCGCATTCAGGCCGAGCTGCATGCCATCGCAGATGCCGGTGGCGACGGCCAGCACGTTCTTCATCGCCCCGCCGAGTTCGGCGCCGCGGATATCGTTGCCGCTGTAGGCGCGAAACTGCGGGCCGTGCAGGGCCTTGGCCATGCGCTGGGCGAAGGCGTCGTCGTCCGAATGCACGGTGACCGCACTCGGCAGGCCGAGCGCGACTTCCTTGGCAAAGGTGGGTCCGGTGACGACCGCCTTCGGCAGGGCGCCGCCAAGGAGGCGATCGGCGACTTCGTGCAGGAAGTCGCCCGAACCCGCCTCGAAGCCCTTGGTCGCCCAGGCCAGGCCCGTCAGCGAGTCGGTCAACAGCGGCGCCAGGTGGTGCAGGGTTTCGGCAAAGGCATGGCTGGGAACCGACACCAGCACGGTGTCGACCCCGCTCACCGCCTCGGCGAGGTCCTCGCCGAAACGAATCGAGCCCGGCAGGGCGATGCCGGGCAGGTAGCGGGTGTTCTCGAGCTCACCATCGGGGCGCCGGGCGAGCGCATCGCCACGGCGACCCCAGAGCCGAACGTCGAGGCCGCCGCGGGCGAGCAGCGCGGCGAGCGCGCTGCCCCACGAACCGGCACCGAGTACCGCGATGCGCGCGATCGCGCCCATCGCGAGGCCTTCAGGCCGCCTGCTGGCGACGCTTGAGCTGGTCGGCGTAGATCTGCTCGAAGTTGATCGGCTGCAACAGGAAGGGCGGGAAACCACCCTGCTCGATCATGCTCGAGATCGCCTGGCGCGCGTACGGGAAGATCACGTGCGGGCAGTAGGTGCCGATGACCATGTCGAGCTGCTGCGGGTCGAAACCGGCGAGACCGAAGATGCCGGCCTGCTGCACTTCGACCAGGTAGGCGGTCTTGTCGCCGGCCTTGCAGGTCACGGTCAGGGTCAGCACGACCTCGTAGACGTCCTGGGCGAGCTGCTGGACCTTCTGGCCCAGGTTCAGCTCGATCTTCGGCTGCGACTGGTCCTGGAAGATGTGCGGGGCACCCGGCGCCTCGAAGGAGGCATCACGGATGTAGATCTTCTGCACCGTGAGCTGCGGGCCGGTCTGGCCGTTGCCGTTGGCGGCGGTCGGGTTGGTCGCTTCGTCTGCCATGGGAAATCCTGGGGTCTTGGGTGATGAGGACGCCCGCCGAAGACCGCTCGGGTGATCGGAAGGGCGGCGAAAAGTCCGCGATTATGGCATGGGGGTGCGGTTGGGCGCACCACCCAGGGCGGGGGCGGGGGTGTGGGTGGGAAAGTGGCGAGTGGCAAAAGCGTCGGCATGAATGCCGACCCACAGGCTCGCGACGCTCTTGTGGGTCCGGATTCATCCGGACATGGCGAGAGCGTCGGCATGAATGCCGACCCGCGGGCTTGCGGTGCTGTGGTGGGTCCGGATTCATCCGGACGCTCTTCATCCTTGCTGGATGTCACTCACCAATTGCAGGTTCCGACCATCCAGCCGCAACCCGCAAAGCCACTCAATCCACAAACAAGGCCCGCATCTTCTTGAACGCCGCCGCCTCGATCTGGCGGATGCGCTCGGCGGAGACGCCGTATTCCTCGGCCAGCTCCTGCAGCGTGGCCTTGGGTTCGGCCAGCCAACGGCGGTTGACGATGTCGCGGCTGCGCGCATCGAGCTGCTCGAGGCCATCGGCCAGCACATCGAGCTGGTGGCCGCCGACGTCCGAGCTTTCGAGGCTTTCGTAGGGATTCGCGGCCTGGTCGACCAGATAGGCGATCGGCGCCGGACGGGCGTCGCTGTCGTCGTCGGCAGGCGCGTCGAAGGCCATGTCGTGGCCCTGCATGCGCGCCTCCATCTCGACCACCGTCGCCGGATCGACGCCGAGGTCGGCCGCCACGGCCTGCACTTCCTTCGCATTCATCCAGCCCAGGCGAGTCTTGGACTTGCGCAGGTTGAAGAAGAGCTTGCGCTGCGCCTTGGTCGTCGCGACCTTGACGATGCGCCAGTTCTTCAGGATGAACTCGTGAATCTCGGCGCGGATCCAGTGCACGGCGAAGGACACCAGGCGCACGCCCATGCCGGGATCGAAGCGCTTGACCGCCTTCATCAGGCCGATGTTGCCTTCCTGGATCAGGTCGGCGATGCCGAGGCCATAGCCCGCATAGCCGCGGGCCACGTGCACCACGAAACGCAGGTGTGACATCACCAACTGGCGAGCGGCCTCGAGATCGCCTTCCTCGCGGAAGCGCTTGGCAAGGGCCTGTTCTTCCTCTACAGGCAGCACGGGGATGCGGTTGACCGTTCCGATGTACGCATCGAGCGTACCGACCGCACCAAGAATGGGGAGGTTGTTGGCCACCAGGGCTTGGGTCGTCATGCTGGCTCCTCGAAGGGTTCGGGATCGCTGCTGGATCCCTGATGGACCCAGTTTAGCACTCTCGGTGGGAGAGTGCTAAGAGCGGAAAGTTCCCGGGCTGCGGCTGATCAGCAGGAAAACGGAAGAGCGATGGTCCGCAAAGGACGCCAAGGACGCCAAGGAAGAGTGGGGTGACGTGCGATGGCATTGTCGCAAGGCAGGACCGAGCGCGCCCGAGGGCGCTCCTTGATCGACGCGCGAGCACCTCCTTCTTTCTTTTCTTCGCGTCCTTTTGCGTCCTTTGCGGACCAGGGCACTTCCTGCACCCCAAGGCCCGCATGGCCAGACCAATCGCGCCCGAGGGCGCTCCTACATCGACGCGCGAGCAAACCGCTTTCGCTTTCCTTTGCGTCCTTTGCGTCCTTTGCGGACCAAAAGCTCTTCTCCCGCACGCCAGTGCCGCAGGCGACTCCGCAGCCTCACACCTCCCCCAACTCCCCCACCGGCGGCAGCCGCCAGTCGACCGGCCCGAGGCCGCGTGCCTTGAGGTAGGCATTGGCGCGCGAGAAGTGGCCGCAGCCGATGAAGCCGCGGTGGGCCGACAGCGGCGAGGGGTGCGGGGCGCGCAGCACGAGGTGGCGGCGCGGATCGACCAGCCTGCCCTTGGCCTGGGCGTAGGCGCCCCAGAGCAGGAAGACCAGGCCCTCGCGTTCGTCGTTCAGGAGCTGGACCACGCGATCGGTGAAGGCCTCCCAGCCCTTGCCCTGGTGCGCGCCAGCACGGCCGCGCTCGACCGTCAGCACCGCGTTCAGGAGCAGCACGCCGCGCTGCGCCCAGGGCACGAGGCAGCCATGTCCCGGCGGCTCCTGGCCAAGGTCGCGTTTGAGCTCGGCGTAGATGTTCACCAGCGAGGGCGGCACGTCGACACCCGGCAGCACCGAAAAACACAGGCCGTGCGCCTGACCTGGGCCGTGGTAGGGATCCTGGCCGAGGATCACCACCTTCACGGCATCGAAGGGCGTCAGGTCCAGCGCGGAGAAGATGCGCCGCGGCGGCGGATAGAGGGTCTTGCCAGCGGCCAGTTCGGCGCGCAGGAAGGCTCGCAGGGCCTGCATGCCCGGCGACAGCAGTTCCGGGAGCAAGCGCTGCTTCCAGCTCGGGTGCAAGCGAATCCGGGCGACGGCTTCGGCCTCGCCGTCGAACCCCGCCTCGCTCATTCCTGCGCCGTGGCCGCTTGCGCGCGCAAGGATCGCGAGACGCGGAGCTGGAAACCCAGCTTGGTGATCAGCAGGCGCTCTTCGGTCGGCTTCTGCACGAGATCGTTCGCACCGGCCCGGATCAGTGCGGTCTGGTTGGCGAGGTTGTCGTCGCCGGTCATCACCAGGATCGGCAGCAAGCCCTTCGAATAGCCGAAGCGGCCGCGCACTTCCTCGAGCAGATCGCCACCGGTCTGGCCGCCCTTGAGGTAGACATCGGTCAGCACGATGTCGGCGCCCGGCGCGCGCCCCTCGGCGCGCGCCTTTTCGAGGTAGTCGAGCGCATCTTCCACCGCCACGAAGTGCACCACGGTCAGGCCGTGCTTCTCCATCATCCGGCGGGTCGCCACCGCGACCACGCGCGAGTCCTCGACATAGAGCACCTCGCCAGAGAGCTGCCCTTCGGGACGCACATAGCCACGGATGAAGGCACTGAGCGCCTGTGGCCCCAGCGATTTGTCGAAGTAGTCGGTGACGTCGGCGGTCAGGTCGCGCTTGAGCAGGCGCTCGTTGACATCGCCCGAAACCACGACGATCGGGATGTAGGCCTGCGGCGAGTGCTCGCGGATGTAGCGGGCGAGTTCCATGCCATCCATGTCGGGCAGGCGCAGCGCCATCGTCACCAGGTCGACCACGCCGGTGGCGAGCTGCGCCTTGGCCTCCTCGCCACTGCTGCAACTGAGCACGCTCACGCCCGGCAGGTCATTGTGCAGGAGTTGCTCGATGATCTTGCGCACGACCTTGGAGCCATCGACGACCATCACGCGCGGGTTGTCGCTCGTGATGTGACGGGTCACCGAAATATCCATCCGCCCTCCCAGCGAATTCAGCGCGGCTC
>JANJUH010000459.1 GCA_024710675.1 Lysobacterales bacterium | reverse complement strand
GAGTCGCGGTCGGCTCGTGCCGCTCGATCAACCCCCTGCCCCCTTTCCCATGCCCCTTCTACGATGGCAATCAAATCAGTGCGTTATGGCATGTTCGGTGAGAGCGCCCTCGGGCGCGATCGGGCTCGCCGCAGACCCTTTCGCGCGCAGAGCGCGCTCCTACGGCCTACCCCACCCGCTGCGCCTCGACCACATTGGACAGGCCGCGCAGCTTGGCCAGCACATTCGCGAGCTGGCCGAAATCGGCGACCTTGAGCGTGAGGTTCAAGGTCGCCGAACCCGAGTGCGGATCGTCCTGGCTGTCCATCGCACTGATGTTGATCTGCTCGGCGGCGAGCACGGCGCCGACGTCGCGGATCAGACCGGTGCGGTTGTAGGCCGACACGCGGATGCGCACCGGGTAGCGGTCCTCGCGGCGGCCGCCCCATTGCACGTCGATGACGCGCTCGGGATTGCGCGCCGAAAGGTTCATCAGGCTGCGGCAGTCGGCGCGGTGCACGCTAACCCCGCGTCCCTTGGTGACGAAGCCGACGATCGGATCGCCCGGCACCGGGTTGCAGCAGCCGGCCATCGCCACCATCAGGTTGCCGACGCCCTCGATGACGATCGCATCGCGATCCTTGCGCCGGCTGGCCTGTTCGGACACGCCGCGACGCTGGGCGAGAATCTGCGCCTCGTCGAGCTTGGGGGCCTCGAGCTCGTGCAGCGCGCGCGCGACCTGCGCGGGGGCGAGGTCGCCTAGCGCGACGGCCACGTAGAGCTCGTCCACGCTCGGCAGGTGCAGGCGCGGCAGGATGGCTTCGAGCTTCGAGGGGCCGAGCGCCAGGCGCTTCAGCTCGCGCTCCAGGATCTCGCGGCCATCCTTGAGGTTCTGCTCGCGGTCGAGCTTGTGGAAGAAGGCGCGCACCTTGTGGCGGGCGCGCGTGCTCATCAGGTACCCCGACTGCGGCATCAGCCAGTCGCGGCGCGGCTGCGCTTCCTTCGCGGTCAGGATCTCGACCGTCTCGCCGGTCTTCGGCGCGTGCGTCAGCGGCACGATGCGGCTGTTGACCTTGGCGCCGCGGCAGCGATGCCCCACTTCCGTGTGCACG
This sequence comes from Lysobacterales bacterium, assembly GCA_024710675.1. GTDB lineage: Bacteria > Pseudomonadota > Gammaproteobacteria > Xanthomonadales > SZUA-5 > JANJUH01. Next base: position 3,460 of record JANJUH010000459.1, on the reverse strand, counting down.
GTGTAGGCGAAATCGAGCACCGTCGAGCCGCGTGGCAAATCGACCACCTGGCCACGCGGCGTCAGCAGGTAGACGCGGTCCTCGAGCGCCTCGGTCGAGAAGCCGGCGAGCAGCGCGCCATCGTCCTTTTCCTCCTCGCGCGCCTCCAGCAGCGAACGCATCCACTGGATCTTGCGCTCGAACTCGGCGTCGCCGCTGCCGCCCTCCTTGTAGCGCCAGTGCGCCGCCACTCCGAGTTCGGCGGCGGCGTGCATCGCGTGGGTGCGGATCTGCACCTCGACCGCCTTGCCCTCGGGTCCGATCACCGCGGTGTGCAGCGAGCGGTAGTCATTGCCCTTGGGCTTGGCGATGTAGTCGTCGAACTCCTTCGGGATCGGCGTCCACAGCGCGTGGACGATGCCGAGCGCGGCGTAGCAGGTGGGCACGTCGTCGACCAGCACGCGCACCGCCCGGACGTCGTAGAGCTCCGAGAAATCGACGTCCTTGCGCTGCATCTTCTTCCAGATGCTGTACAGGTGCTTGGGCCGCCCGGCCACGTCGGCGCGGATGCCGGCCTGCGCCAGCGCGCGGCTGAGTTCACCGAGCACCAGCTTGATGTAGCGCTCGCGATCCTCGCGGCGACCGTCGAGCAAGCCGGCGATGCGTTTGTAGGTGTCGGGCTGCAGGAAGCGGAAGCAGAGGTCTTCCAGCTCCCACTTGAGTTGCCAGATGCCGAGGCGATTGGCCAGCGGCGCGTGGATGTCGGCCGTGAGCTGCGCCAGGCGTTGGCGCTCGTCCTCGGGCAGCGCAGCCGCGGCGCGCAGGCGCACGAGCTGGCGCGCGAGCAGCACGAAGACCACGCGCACATCGCGGATCAGCACCAGGAGCAGTCGGCGCAGGCCCTCGGCGCTGGTGCTGGCGGCCTTCTGCTCGTGCAGCGGGCGGATCTTCTCGGCCTCGAGCTGGCCGGCCAGCAGGGTGCCGATCACCTCGCCTTGGGTCTTTTCGATGCCCGGCAGGCGCTCGGGATGGCCCTCGATGAGCGGGTACAGCGCCGCCGCCAGCAGGGTCTCGCCATCGACATCGAGGCCGGCGAGCACTTGCAGCACACGCACGACCTCGGTCTCCGTGCCCGGCGGCAGGCCGGCCTCGGCATAAGCCGCGGGCAAGGCGGCCATACGCTCCACGATCGACGCAGGCGCGTTGCGCCCGGTCATCCAGGCGGCCAGGGTATCGACGGGCGTCTGCGCGCGGGCCTTCATGGCGGGGGATTATGGCCGGCCGGCGACGCCCGTCGCCGGCCAAATCCGTGGCTGCCCGAAGGCAGCCTCAGTTGGACGGCGGCTGCACCGTGATCGTGAAGTCGCGCTCGCGGAAGTTGACGCCGCCATTGCTGGTGCCGCCGTTGTCCTCCACCCTCACGCGCACCGTCGCCACGCCAGAGCTGCCATTCAGTGAGAAAGCCAGCACGTTCTTGCCCTCGTCATACGAGGGTTCGCCGCCCGCACCGAAAATCGCGGCGCTGCCGGCCTGCAGGCTGATGCTGGCGAATTCGACGACCTGGCCGTTTTCGTCAGGGCCACCGCCGGGCTGCAGTGCGCTGATGAAGTCGCTGACCGTGCGGATACCGGTGGTGCCGGCCGCGTAAACGCGATTGCTGGCCAGCGTGAAGTCCGGCGCGTCGTTGACCGCCGCCACCGTAAAGGCCACCGTGTCCTGCACCGTGTTGACGCCATCGCTGACGCTGATCGTCAGGTTGGCGATGCCATTGATATTGGCCTTGGGCGTCAGCGTCAGCGTGAAGTTCGGTTCGCTGCCGGCAATGACGCAGCCGGCGGCGTCGATCAGCGCCGTGTTGCTGCTGGCGCAGCCGAAGGAGGCCGGCGTCAGGGTGGAGTCCGGGTCATCCGCGCTAAACGCGATCGGGCCGGTGACCTGGTCCTCGATGCCGCCCGGCTGGTCGGGGATGTTGGCCAGAACCGGCGGGCCGTTGACGTTGAACTGGGCCACGTAAGTCGCCGTCGGCTGGTCTGGCGGATCGAAGCTGTCGACATCCGACACGCTGCTCGCCGGCACCGTCAGCGTGCACTGCCCGGCCGGCAGTGGCGCGGTGTACTGCAGGTTCAGGCTGGTGACGCCGCTGCCCGTGGTGCCGCCGGTCAGCAGGTTGCCGGCGCCGCAGGTCAGCGTGATGCCGGCCGTGACATTGACCGCCTCGCTGAAGCTGACCGTGATCGGCGCGTTGTTGAGCACTTGCGCGCCATTGGCCGGCGTGCTGCTCACGGTCGGCGGCGAGTCGATGGTGAAGGTGGCGACGTAATCGACCAGCGGTCGGTCCGGGTTGCCGTCGAGATCGTGCACGCGGGCCTCCGGCACCGTCAGGGTGCAGGCGCCCGAGGGCAGCGGCGCGCTGTAGGTCGGGCTCAGCGTGGTGATGTTGTTGCCGCTGGTGCCTCCGGTCAGCAGGTTCGGCCCGCCACCGCAGCTCAGCGAAACGCCGGGGTTGCCGGAACTGACATTGACCGGCTCGCTGAAGTTGATGGTCAGCGTCGGCGCATTGCCGGTGGTCACGCCATTGGCCGGCGTACTGCTCACGGTCGGGCGCGAATCGACGGTGATGTTGATGGTGTCGACATCGGTCTGCGCACCACCGCTGCCGGTGTTGCCCTGGTCGTTGGTCGTGACCGTGATCGTGCGCACGGCGTTGGTGCCGGCGACCGGGGTGTAGGTCAGGCTGCCGGACGGGCCGTTGAGGGCAGTGTTGAGCGCGCTCAGCGTGCCGGTGGCGGTGACCGTGGCGGTACCATTGTTGCTCAGGCTGGACAACACGTTGCCCGGGTTGGCCAGCGTCAGCGTGCCGTTGCCGGCGGCGCCGGTGGAGAAGCTCATCGACAGCAGGCCGGTGCCGGCATCGACGTCGGCCACCGAGATCGCTCGGCCAAGGGCAGTGCTGAAGACCAGCGGCGTGACGCCGTCATTGCTCTGCGCGCCCGGCACGGTGTTGACCGGCGCATCGTTGATCGCGGTGACGGTGTAGCTGAAGGTGTCGTTTGCCGAAGCCGTGCCGTCAGTGACGGTGACGGTGATGGTCGCGCTGCCGTTCGCATTGGCCTTCGGCGTCAGGGTCAGCGTGAAGTTGGGCTCGCTGCCGGCGAAGGCGCAGCCGGTGGCGTCGATCAGCGCGGTGTTGCTGCTGGCGCAGCTCAGCGAGGCGGGACTCAGCACATTGTCGCCATCGCTGGCAGTGAAGGCGATCGGGCCGACCGCGGTGTCCTCGTTGCCATTCTGGTTGGGAATGTCCGAGATCACCGGCGACTGGTTGGTCTGCACCGTCGCGGTCAATGCCGCCTGGTTGTTGGTGAGTACGGTCTCGGTCGCCGCCGGCGGGGCGAAGGCCGCGGCGCTGACCGAGAACTGGGTGCCGTTGTTGGCACTCGCCGACATCGTGCGGGTGATCGCGATCGCGACGCTGCCGCCCGCC
>JANJUH010000510.1 GCA_024710675.1 Lysobacterales bacterium | reverse complement strand
CGCTTCGCGCTGCAGGCGACGGCGCTGGGCGTGCGAACGGCGCACCTGAACCAGCCGGTGGAAGTCGCCTCGCTGCGTCCCCAGTTCGCGAAGGCGATGGGCATCGATGGCGGCCGGCCGGATCTCGTGATCCGCTTCGGTCGCGGGCCGGAGATGCCGAGGTCATTGCGGCGGCCGCTCGAGGCGGTGATCGTTTAGCCGCCGGGTGATTGCCGGCATGACTCAGCCACTGGGCCTGCTGTACCTCGTCTGGGCCGCTGCGGCGATCGTCCTCGCGTGGCTGAGCCAGGGCGCCACGAACGAGAACCTGACGCGCGCGCTGGTCATCGGTTTCCTCCTGGCGCAACTCGCGGCTCGACGCGTGCTGGTGCGCGCCTTTGCTGAGCGCTCGCCCGGGGTGCGCTTCGTGCTGCTGGGTGTGCTGCTGGCGGCGGTCGTCGAGAGCATGCACATGATCTCGACGCCGGTGTTCCCCGCCTTGCGCATCGATGCCTCGACGCCCGTTTCGATGATGCTGTGGAACTACGCGATCGACCTGCTGCTGACGCTGCCGGCCTACGTGGCGATCTTCTCGTTGCTCTGGGCCTTCCTGTCGCGCTACCACTACGCCTTGTGGTCCTACGTGCTGATCTTCGGGCTGGCGCAGATGCTGGGCGATGGTGGCCTCGTGTACTTCATCGGCGAGCCGCACATGCTGGCCTTCCTGCCGTATCCGATGAGCAACTACCACGCGATGAACGTGCTTCCCTTCCTGGCCGTCAGCGCGGAGCTTCCGCAAGGGCGTTCGGCGGGGTGGCGACGTTTCCTCGTCATCCCGGTCGTGGTGCTGACCTACTTTGCCTGCGGCGCGCTGATCCGGCTGCTGGGTGGCGCCTTCGGGCTGCATCCGGCCTGAGCGGGGCGATCATCGCTGGCCGGCGCACGAGCGGGCTGGCTTGACGCAGTCGCGACTGATTCTTGACCTGATCTTCACTGCTAGACTGGGGCATCGCAGGCCTGGGGTGAGGGACGGACGTGCTGTTCAACTCGCTCACCTTCGTCGTCTTCTTCGCGATCGTCGTCTTCCTGCACCGCCTGCCGCTGCGCTGGCGGGTCAAGAAGATCAACCTCTTGCTCGCGAGCTACCTGTTCTACGCCGCGTGGAACCCGCCCTTCGTGCTGCTGATCTGGCTGTCGACGCTGGTCGACTTCGAGGTGGCCAAGCGCATCCACGCCAGCGACGACCGCACCCGGCGCCGCGCCTGGCTGTGGCTGTCGCTGGGCGTCAACCTCGGCCTGCTCGGTTATTTCAAGTACGGCGGCTTCCTGCTCGACAACTGGGTCGCGGCGATGGCATCGATCGGCGTGGCCTGGCAGGCGCCGGACTGGGACATCGTGCTGCCGGTTGGCATCTCCTTCTATACCTTCCAGACGCTGTCCTACACGCTGGATGTGTACTTCAGGCGCGGCAAGCCGTGCACCTCGCTGCTCAATTTCTCGCTGTTCGTGACCTTCTTCCCGCAGCTCGTCGCCGGCCCGATCGTGCGCCCGGGGGATCTCCTGCCGCAGTTCGCGCAGGCGGTGACGGCCTCTGCGAGGCAGGTGCAGTGGGGGTTGATGCTGATGGTGCTGGGGCTGTTCCAGAAGATCGTCATCGCCGATGGCCTGCTGGCGCCGGTGGTCGATGCGGTCTACGGCAGCGCGAAACCGGTGGCGCCGCTCGACGCCTGGCTCGGCACGCTGGCCTTCTCGGGCCAGATTTTCTGCGACTTCGCCGGCTACACGACGACGGCCATCGGTGCCGCGCTGGTGCTCGGCTTCTCGCTGATCGACAACTTCCGCTTTCCCTACGCCGCGATCGGTTTCTCGGACTTCTGGCGACGCTGGCATATCTCGCTGTCGAGCTGGCTGCGCGACTACCTCTATGTGCCGCTGGGCGGCAATCGCAAGGGGCCGGTCCGTACCCACATCAACCTGATGCTGACGATGCTGATCGGTGGCCTCTGGCACGGCGCCTCGTGGACTTTCGTGGTCTGGGGCGGGCTGCACGGCTTGTACCTGGTCGGCGAGCGGATGCTGAAGGCGAGGGTGGGGGCGTGGGCGGTCTGGGAGCGCTGGTGGTCGCGCATCGCGCTGGCGCTGCTGACCTACGCACTGGTCAACATCACCTGGGTGTTCTTCCGCGCCCAGGACTTCGATACCGCCTGGCGCGTGCTGGCCTCGATGCTGCTGATCGACAGCAGCGGCGCACCGCTGCTGTCGACCTGGCTGGTCCTGAGTGCTGTCGTCCCGATCACCGGGCTGCTCCTGATTCACGGCTACATGCGCGAACGCAGCCTGCACGCGGAAGTGGCGCGGCTGCCGGTGGCCGTCAGCGGCCTGCTCTGGGGCACGATGCTGTTCCTGATCGCGATCACGCAGGGAGGGAGCGATGCCTTCATCTACTTCCAGTTCTGAGCCCGGCGCGACCGGCTGGTGGGTGCGGCCACTGCCGGATACATCCGCCGGTGTGGCGTTGCTGACCGCGGCAGTCGTCTTCGTGCTGGCCATGCTCGCGTGGGAGTGGCACTGGCGCGCCTTCGGGTCGGTGCCGGGCATGCGCAACAGCGAAGGGCTCTGGGCCGAGCAGCGGCGGCGCATCGATGGAGGCGAGGGAGATCGCACGGTCATCATCGGTTCCTCGCGCGTCCTCTTCGATTTGCAGTTGCCGGTGTGGCAGCAGGCGACGGGGCGCCGACCGATCCAATTGGCGCTGGAAGGCACCTCGCCGATGGAGGCGCTCGAGGGCCTCGCGGACGATCCCGATTTCACCGGCCGGCTGGTGGTGGGCGTGACCCCGGGCCTGTTCTTCAGCGGCTTTGCTTACCGGCGCTCGGCTTTCGAGCGCTATCGCAAGGAAACGCCGGCGCAATGGATGGGACAAAAGCTCTCGCAGCACCTGCTGGAGCCCTGGCTGGCCTTCTACGACGATGATTTCGCGTTGTTCACCGTGCTCGAGCGTCAGCCCTGGCCGGTGCGGCCGGGCCTGGATCCGCCTCGGCTCGATGTGCGCAAGTTGAGCGTCGCCGATGGCGAGCGCAACACGCGGATGTGGGCCAGGGTCGAGAATGATCCGGACTATTCGGCACTGGCGCGGCGCATCTGGGCGCAGGGCTTCAGCCGGCCACCGCCAGGTGGTCCCGAAGAGGCGGCGAAGCGTCGCGATGAGCAGATCGAGCGCGCCGCGGCAGCGGTCGCGAAGCTGCGCGCCCGCGGCGTGCCGGTGCTGTTCGCACGGATGCCGAGTTCCGGTGACTTCCGCGAAGCTGAGATGCGCGGCCTGCCGCGCGCCGACCACTGGGATGCGCTGATCGCTCGCACTGGCGTGCCCGGCATCCATTTCGAGGACCATCCGGAACTGCAGGGCTACCACCTGCCGGAGTGGTCACACCTGTCAGCCAGCGAGGCGGACCGGTTCACCGCCGTCTTCGCACCGATGGCCGAGGCGGCGCTTGCCGCCCAGATCCCGCCGGAGTAAGCCATGCGTATCCTTGTCGCCCTCGATCTCAGCACCGCCACCGAACGCACCCTGGCGACGACGATCAAGCTCGCCCGTGCCACGCAGTCCGAGGTCTGGCTGCTGCACGTGGCTGCGCCGGAGCCGGATTTCGTCGGCTACACAGCGGGCTCGAAGGTGGTACGTGACCAGGTCGCGCACGAGCATCGCGAAGAGCATCGGCAGTTGCAGGCCCATGCACAGGCGCTGCGTGACCTCGGCATCGACACCACGGCCTTGCTGATCCAGGGGCCGTCATCCGAAGTCATCCTGGGCGAGGCCAGTCGCCTGGCGGTGGACCTGGTCGTGATGGCCACGCACGGGCGCGGCGCGCTGATGGACCTCGTCGTCGGCAGCGTCAGCCATGCGGTACTGGCCGGTAGCCGGATTCCCGTACTGATGGTGCCGGCGCGGGGCTGATGGCCGGCAGCGGTGCAGACGAGAGAAACGACGACGGCGCCGCGGGGGCGCCGTCGCCGCCAGTGCCGATCAGTTCGGCAGGATCACGCTGTCGATGACGTGGATGACGCCGTTGCCGGCGACGATGTCGGTCTTGACGACATTGGCGGCGTCGACCTTCACCGAGCTGCCATCAACGGTGATGTCGACGTCCGTGCCCTGCACGGTCTTGGCGGTGTCGAGCTTGACGACGTCAGCGGCCTTCACGCTGCCGGCGACGACGTGGTAGGTCAGGATCGCGGTGAGCTGGTCCTTGTTCTCCGGCTTCAGCAGGCTCTCGAGCGTTCCGGCCGGCAGCTTGGCGAAGGCATCGTTGGTCGGCGCGAAGACCGTGAACGGGCCGGCGCTGTTGAGGGTGTCGACGAGGCCGGCGGCCTTGACGGCGGCGACGAGCGTCGAGAAGTCCGGGTTGCTGGCGGCGATCTCGACGATGGTCTGGGCCTTGCCGTCGCCCTTGTGGTCGTGGGCAAAGGCGAACGGGGACAGCAGCAGGAGGGCAGCGCTGGAGAGGGTGGTCAGCAGCTTCATGGGGATTGCCTCGCAGTGGGGAAGGGTGCGCGAGTCGGCGCCGGTGTAGATTCGGCGCCTCGCCATGGGCGCGACGTGCGGACAACGTGCAATCGCCTTTCATCTTGGTGAGGGCGCTATCGACAGATGTGAGACCTGTGTTCTCTGGATGTGCCGAGGGGGTGATTGGCGGCCTCGGACGGAAGGCGCAGCATCGGGGAAGCGCCCGATCGAGCCCTGCCCATGGACACGCCGAATCCCTTGCTGGCCCCCGTCGTCGCCCTCGTCGCGTGGACGCTGCTGATGTGGCTATGGATGTACGCCACACGCATCCCGGCGATCCTCGCGGCGAAGATGAAACTTGACCCCTATCGTCCGCGCGGCGAGCAGATGGCCGAGTTGCCGCCGCGCGTACGTTGGAAGGCGGACAACTACAACCACCTGATGGAACAGCCGACCATCTACTACGCGATCGTGCTGGCGCTCGCGGTGATGGGCGAGCAGGGAAGCGCCGCGGTGGTGCTGGCGTGGGCCTACACCGGGCTGCGCGTGATCCACAGCTTCGTGCAGGCGCTGGTGAACATCATCCAGTTGCGTTTCGCGGTATTCGTGCTGTCGACGCTGCCGCTGTTCGGGTTGGTGTGGATTGCGGCCTCGAGGCTCCTGGTCGTCCCCGCGTAGTCCGCCTGCGGCGGCCAACGCGGGCTACGGTAGCGTGGGTTGCGCCGCAGGCGCTACCCGCGTGGCCTCGCGACGAGGCCTACCACATCCCGATCGGCTGCGCGCTCGGTCGTGATCGGCGAAGCTCGAGGTATGACGACCTCACTTTCGCCTGCGGCCCGTCCCGCTCCCCGGTTTCGCCGCGCTTACGTCGCGCTCATGATGGCCGTGATCGGTCGCAGCCTGGTGGCGATGAGCCGCGTCGATCCGACGGTGCGCGCTGAACTCGCGCCGATTGCGCCTGGTTTCGTGTTCCGGATGACGGTGTTGCCAGATGGGCCCTCTTTCGCGGTCGAGCGGACGGCGGAGGGTGTGTTCGCGTTGGTAAAGGACCGCACGCGGCGGGCCGAGCTGACGGTGATCTTCAAACACCTGCGCCACGCCTTCCTGGTCTTTTCCTTCCAGGAAGGTACGGCGCGCGCCTTCGCCAACGACCGCATGTTCGTCGATGGCCAGGTCTCGGTTGCGGTGCGCATCGTGCGCGTGCTCGATCGCATGGAGGCCGTGATCCTGCCCAAGTTCGTCGCCCGGCGGGCGCTGAAGCGTTATCCGCGCATCGCGCTCGCCGACAAGCTGGCCCTGGCCACCAAGGCCTACGGGGTCACCGCCCTGAATCTGCTGCGAGGTCGCTGAGCGTGAGCATCCCTTCCCCGGACAAGGCTTTCTACGAGTTCTACTGCCCGGTCAAGATCGTCGCCGGCCTCGCCGCGCTCGAGCACTTGCCGTTCGAGCTGCAGATGCTGGGCGCCAGCCGGCCGATGGTGATCACCGACAAGGGTGTCGTGGCTGCTGGCCTCTACCAGCACATCGAGGCGGCCTTCGCCGGCAGTGGCATTGCGGTGGCCGCGATCTATGACGACGTGCCGCCCGACAGCAGCCTCGAGACCGTGCGCGATGCTGCGCACCTGTGGCGCGCGCAGCAGTGCGACGCAATCCTTGCGGTCGGCGGCGGCTCGGTGATCGACACCAGCAAGGCCGTCAACATCCTGGTCAGCGAAGGCGGCGACGATCTCGCCAAGTTCGCCGGCGCGCACCATCTCAAGCGTGCGCTGAAGCCGCTGATCGTGATTCCGACCACGGCCGGCACGGGCTCCGAGGCGACCATGGTCGCGGTGATCACCGACCGAAAGACCGGCGCCAAGCTGCCGTTCACGTCGTACTTCCTGATGCCGCACGCCGCCATCCTCGATCCACGGATGACGATGACCATGCCGCCGCACATCACCGCGATGACGGCGATGGACGCGATGACGCACGCGGTCGAGAGTTACTCGTGCATGGCCGGCAACCCGCTCAGCGAGGCCTTTGCCTCGCGCGCGGTGCGCAAGATCAGCGAGAACCTGCTGAAGGTGCTGGACAACCCGAACGACGCCGTCGGCCGGCTGGCGCTCGCGCAGGGTTCGACGCTGGCTGGCGTCGCCTTCTCGAACTCGATGGTGGGCCTGGTGCACTCGCTGGGTCACGCGCTCGGCTCGATCTGCCACCTGCCGCATGGCCTGTGCATGAACCTCTTCCTGCCCTATGCCCTCGAGTACAACAAGGACGTCAACGGCGAGAAGATCGGCGAGTTGCTGCTGCCGCTCTGCGGCCCGGAGGTCTTCGCGAAGACGCCTGCCGAGGCCCGCGCCGATGCGGCGATCGCCCACATCCGCCACCTCCGCGACGAGTTGCATGCGCGGGCCAAGCTGCCGCGCACGCTGCGCGAGACCGGCAAGGTGACCGAGGACATGCTCCCGAGGATCGCTGCCGCCGCGCTCGACGACGGCTCGCTGATCTTCAACCCGAAGGACGCCGACCTCGACGACCTGATGGCGGTGTTGCGCAAGGCCTGGTGAAGGGCGTCGAGTAGGGCGGATCCTTTGGCGCAGGCGGAGAATTCGCTTCGATCGCGCCCAGAGGGCGCTCCTACCTCGGGGCCGAGTGTCCGCCGCACCCGTGTAGGAGCGCGCTCCGCGCGCGAAACGGCCTAGCGGCCGACCCCATCGCGCCCAGAGGGCGCTCCTACGAATGCCGGGTCGCGTCGTCGGGTCCGGTCACGCGAGCTCCATCGCGCCCGATGGGCTGGGCATCCGCCGCACCCGTGTAGGAGTGCGCTCC
>JANJUH010000399.1 GCA_024710675.1 Lysobacterales bacterium | reverse complement strand
GTCCAAGCCGCTCAACCGCGGCTTGCTCGAGCAGACCATCCGCAAATGGCTGCCCAAGCGGCCGATGGAGGTCGAGAGCGCTCCCGAGGCCCCTGCGGCCGCGCCGGTCACACCGGCGCCGGCGGTGCGACTGACCGAGCCGGTCAAGATGACGCCCAGCAAGCCGGCCATCAAGGAAGACATCGTCAACGAACTGATCGACGTCATGGGCAGCGAATTCACGCAACTGGTGAAGGTCTACCTCGAGGACACCCCGAAAAACCTCAAGCTGCTCGACGCGGCCGCCGAAAGAGGCGACACCCAGGCGATGATCGCGCCCGCACACTCGCTGAAGTCAACCAGTGCCAACCTGGGCGCCATGGCGCTCTCGGACCTGGCCAAGCTGATCGAGCACGGTGCGCGCGCCGGCACGCTGCGTGACGTCACCGGCATGGCGCGCCAGGCCGGCGTGGAGTTCCGGCGCGCCGCCGAGGAACTCGAGCGCCTCTTGCAGAAAGCAGGAAACTGACCCTGATGCATTGCACCCATCCCGGGCACGAACACGGCAGCGCAGCCTTGCTGGGTCGGCTCGAGTCCGCCTGCGAGGAACGCGGGCTGCGCCTGACGCCGTTGCGGAGGCGGGTGTTCGAACTGATCGCCGCCGAAGCCCGTCCGGTCAAGGCCTATGATTTGCTGCAAAAGGTCAAGGTCGGTGATGCCGGACCGGTGGCGCCGCCGACGGTCTACCGGGCGCTCGACTTCCTGATGGGTCACGGCTTCGTCCACCGCCTGGAGTCCCTGAACGCCTATGTGCCCTGTCCGCACCCCGAGGCCGAGGGCCACGGCAGCCAGTTCCTGATCTGCGAGCAGTGCATGGAAACCGTCGAGCTGGATGTCGGTGAGGTCGCCGAGCGCCTGCGCCTGCAGGCGCGTACGCAAGGATTCGTGGCGCATCGTCACGTGGTCGAGGTCTACGGGCTGTGCCAACGATGCGCTGCCGCGGCCTGAGCCCGCTCGCCTGGCTGTGGCTGGCACTGGTGGCCGCAGGACCCGCGGCGGCGCAGGGCGTGGGCGCCGGGCCGGCGCCGGGCACGGCAGCGCCAGCCGCCGAAGCGGTGTCGGCTGAAGGGACGGACAGCGCGCCCGCTCCGGCAGCCACTGCCGCTGCCGATGCAGACGAGGAAGGGCAGGGTGTGGCCCTGACCGACGGATCGCCCGCCGACGATGGCACGCTCACCATCCTCGGCCAGCGCATCACGCCGGGCTCGCGCGTGCGCCTGGACTGGTCCTCTGGCACGACCTTCAGTGGCGAGCCGATGCCGGTCCCGGTCGTCGTGATCCACGGCGCGCGTCCGGGTCGTGTGCTGTGCCTGACCGGAGCGATCCACGGCGACGAGCTGAACGGCATCGAGGTGATCCGGCGCGTGCTGTCGGCGGTCGATCCGGCCGACCTGGCCGGCACCCTGATCGGTGTCCCGATCGTCAACATGGCGGGGTTTTCGCGCGGCTCCCGTTACCTGCCGGATCGGCGCGACCTCAATCGCTTCTTCCCGGGCAACCCCAACGGCAGCAGCGCTTCGCGCATCGCCCATGATTTCTTCCACTCGGTGATCGTGCATTGCGGCGCGATCATCGATTTCCATACCGGTTCCTTCGATCGCGCCAACTTGCCGCAGGTGCGAGGTGACCTCCGGCTGCCGGCCGTGGTCGAGCTCACCCGCGGTTTCGGCGCCACCGCGGTGCTGCACACCCCGGGCGCACAAGGGATGTTGCGGCGCGCTGCCACCGACCGCGGGATCCCGGCACTGACTTTCGAGCTCGGCGCGCCGGTGCGCCTTGAACCGGCCGAGATCGAGCACGGCGTGACCGCCATCGACACGCTGATGAGCTACCTCGGCATGAACAGCCGGATGCGGATGTGGAAGGAGCCACAACCGATCTTCTACGAATCGCGCTGGGTGCGGGCTACGCGCTCTGGGATGCTGTTCAGCGACGTCCGCCTGGGCGATCGCGTTCGTGCCGGTCAGCGCCTGGGCCGGGTGATCAACCCGCTGCGCGACGAATCCGTGGAACTGGTGTCACCGGTGCGCGGTCGCGTGCTCGGCATGGCCCTGAACCAGGTCGTGCTGCCCGGCTACGCCGCGTACCACATCGGCGAGGAGGCATCGGAGGCGCAGGCGGTGCGTGACGCCGGTCTGATGCCGGATGCGCCGGTGGAGAGCGAGGGGATGGACCAGGGCTCGGCCACGGAAGACGAGCAGGAAGGCTCGACCGAGCAGGTCGAGGACTACAACGAGGATCCCGCGGGCGCGCAGGGCAGCTAGACGACCGGACTCAGGCCCGGGCCCGCAATGCCGCGGCACGCTTGCGGGTCCGGCGCACCAGGGTCCAGAGCGTCCCGATCGCGATCAATGCCAGCGCCGACGGCATGATCAGCAGGGAGCCCGGCAGCAGCCACGATTCGAGCGCTCCCAGCAGGCAGGCCAGTGTCAGCAAGGCCATGCGCTGGGGCTTGGCCTGAGGACCGCTGAAATCCTGGGGCAGGCCCAGCGTGCCGCCGAGCAGGCGCACATAGGCCGTCAGCGCAGCCAGCAGCGCGCAAGCCCAGCCGACATCGGTCCAGCCCATCCCGTAGCCGGCAGCGACGAGGAACAGCGTGTCGGCGACGCGGTCGGGCACCTCGTTCCACAGCGGCCCGGTGGCTGTGCCGCGCCCGCCCTCGACGGCCACCATGCCGTCGAGCAGGTTGCACAGCAGGCGGAACTGGATGCAGAGCGCCGCGATCAGCAGCGCCCACGGCCATTCGGGTTTCATCAGCGCACAGGCGCCTGCAGCGGCGAACAGCATCGACAGCAAGGAGATCTGGTTGGGGCCGAGCCCGATCGCGATCGCGCCGCGCGCAGCCAACGCGGCCCACGCGGTGCCACGGCTCTTCAGCGGTCTGCGATGTTCGGTGGCCATGGCGTGTCCGCTTGCGGGGCGATCGGCCGTGTCATGCTCGCATGAAGCATGGGCCCGAAGGGCCGAAGGACTGCCGGGAATGCTGGAACGACTGTTGCGTAGCGGACTTGCCACTGCGGCTGGGCTGCTCACCGGCGTGCGCGCGCTCTGGGCCGAGCCACCGCCGACGGCGCCCTGCGTGTTCTATGGAAACCATGTCAGCCATGGCGATTTCGTGCTGCTCTGGGCGGTCCTGCCGCCGGCGCTGCGCAAGCGCACTCGTCCGGTTGCCGGGGCCGACTACTGGGATCGCGACCCGCTGCGGCGCTACATCGGCCGGCGTGTGGTCCGCGCCGTGCTGATCGAGCGCGAACGCACCAGGCGTCGCGAGGATCCCATCGCGCAAATGGATGCGGTGCTGGCTGCGGGCGGCAACCTGATCCTGTTTCCGGAAGGCACGCGCAACCTGGGCGATGCTGATCTCCTGCCTTTCAGGAGCGGGCTCTACCACCTCGCAGCGGGCCGTTCCGGGTTGCCGCTGGTGCCGGCCTGGATCGACAACCTGCACCGGGTGTTGCCCAAGGGCGAGTTCCTGCCGATCCCCCTGCTCTGCACGGTGCGTTTCGGCGCGCCTGTCGTGCTGATGCCGGGGGAGGGGAAGGGCGCCTTTCTGGATCGCGCCCGCGCCGCACTGCTGGCGCTCAAACCCGTGGAGGCTCACCGTGAGTGAAAGCGCCCGGCTGTTTCTCGGCATTTTTGCGATCCTGGGGCTGGCCACGCTGATCGGCCAGTTGCTGCGCTGGCGCGTCGCCCGCGGCCAGGCACACGGCGTGATCGACAACCTCAACCAGCGCATCGCCGCGTGGTGGGCAATGGTGGCGCTGGTAGCGCTGGCTTTTGCCGGCGGCAAGGGTGGCGTCATCGTGCTGTTCGCGCTGCTCTCGCTGCTCGCGCTGCGCGAATTCGTGACACTGAGCTACACACGCCGCAGCGACCATGTCGCGCTGGCGATGGCCTTCTACGTCTTCCTGCCGCTGCAGTACGGACTGATCTGGATCGAGTGGTACGGCCTGTACTCGATCTTCATCCCGGTCTACGCCTTCCTCTTCCTGCCCATCGTCGCAGCGCTGCGGGCCGATACCAACCGCTTCCTCGAGCGCATTGCGGAAGTGCAGTGGGCGCTGATGCTGGCGGTGTTCTGCCTGTCGCACGTGCCGGCGCTGATGACGCTCGAGGTGCCGGGCTACGCCGGGCGCAACCTCTTGCTGATCGCCTTCCTGGTGATCGTCGTGCAGTCGAGCGATGTGTTGCAGTACGTCTGGGGCAAGCTCTTCGGCAAGCACAAGGTGGCGCCCTTGCTGTCGCCGTCGAAGACCTGGGAAGGCTTTGTGGGTGGCGTGGCCTCGGCGACGGCGCTGGGTGCAGCCCTGTACTGGATCACGCCCTTCACGGTCGGGGAAGCCGCCGTCATCGCGCTGGCGATCAACCTGATGGGCTTCTTCGGTGGACTCGTCATGAGCGGCATCAAGCGCGATCTCGGCGTCAAGGACTGGGGCCATCTGATCGCCGGCCACGGCGGCGTGCTCGACCGGCTGGACTCGGTGCTGTTCGCGGCGCCGGTGTACTTCCACATCGTGCGCTATTGGTATGTGCCGTAGGGCGGGACTCGGGACTCGGGACTTGGGACTCGGGACTCGGGACTCGGGACTCGGGACTCGGGACTCGGGACTCGGGACTCGGGAAGAGCATTCGGTCCGCAAAGGACGCAAAGGACGCAAAGAAAGCAAAGAAAGCAGGAACCTGTCCTTGACAAGGTCCTCGCCCCATCGATGCTCTTTCGTGCCCTCGTGCCCTCGTGCCCTCGTGCCCTCGTGCCCTCGTGCCCTCGTGCCCTCGTGCCCTCGTGCCCTCGATTCGGCGCGCCGTGGCTCCGGCACGCGGGGACACTGCTAGACTCGATCCATCCACGCCAAAGGGGGACGAGGACATGACGCATCGCCTGCTTGCCATTCGTACGCTTGCCGCTGCCCTGCTGCTGGGCAGTGCTGTCCACGGCTTCGCCCAGGAGGCGGCGACCACAGCCGAGCGCTTCGTGCTGCAGGCCGATGGGTCGGTGCTCGATAGCCAGACCGGCCTCGCCTGGGCTGGCAAGGACAACGGCGGCGATGTCGATTGGGCCGGCGCGGCCAGTTATTGCCAGACGCTGGGTGCGGGTTGGCGATTGCCGGATCGCCAGGAGCTGATCGGTCTTTACGACCCCAGCCAGCAGCAGGCCCAGGACTGCATCGGCCAGCTCACCTGCAAGCTCACCAGCCTGATCCGGGTCACCGGGCTGACGCCCTGGGCCGCGGAGTCCGCGGAAGCGGGTGAGGCTTGGTACGTCTATCTGGACAACGGCCAGGCCTACAGCTTCGATGCCCGCAACACGCAAGGCCGCCGGGCACTCTGCGTGCGTCGCCCCTGAGGATCAGCGTGGGTCCGGATTCCCCCGGACTCTTTTCGAGCTGGCTGGGAAAGCGTCGGGATGAATCCCGCCCACTTCGGCTCGCGTAGGCGACCGACGCTGTGGTGGTGGGAGCGCGCTTGTCGCGCGATCAACGCCGTCCGGCGGAACCGCGTCGTCGCGGTTCAGTCCGCCGTCGTGCCGACGAAGGCCGCCATGTGCCGCCGGTAGTGCCGCAACTCGGCAACCGACTCGCGAATGTCGGCCAGGGCGAGGTGGGCGCCCTCCTTCTTCATCGAGTCCAGCACCTTCGGTGCCCAGCGCCGGGCGAGCTCCTTGACCGTGCTGACGTCGAGGTTGCGGTAGTGGAAGTAGGCTTCGAGCGCTGGCATCTCGCGGTGCAGGAAGCGCCGGTCCTGGCAGATCGAGTTGCCACACATCGGTGATGAGCGCGCCGGCACCCAGTCGCGCAGGAAGGCGAGGGTGCGCGCCTCGGCTTCGGCCAAGGTGACGGACGAGGCCAGGCAGCGTTCCCACAGGCCGCTCTTGCGGTGCTGCGTGCGGTTCCATTCGTCCATCTGCTCCAGCCTGTCCGCAGAGGCGGCGATGGCCAGCACCGGGCCCTCGGCGAGCTCGTTGAGATCACCGTCGGTGACCAGTGTGGCGATCTCCAGGATGGTGTCTTGCTGGGTGTCCAGACCGGTCATCTCGAGATCGATCCAGACCAGGCGCTCGGCACGCGGGTCAGGGTTGGGCATGGCGTCGTGACTCCTTCTCTTCAGCCCGGCGGCGGCGGAAGAAGGCGCGCAGGCGTTCGCCAGCTTCCTCCGCGAGCACGCCGGAACGCACTTCTACATGGTGGTTGTGCCGTGGGTCGGAGAGCACATCGAAGACGCTGCCAACCGCTCCGGTCTTGGGATCGGTTGCCGCAAAGACCAGGCGTTGGACGCGCGCATGCACGATGGCGCCGGCACACATCAGGCAGGGTTCGAGCGTGCAGTACAGGGTGGTGTCGACCAGGCGGTGGTTGCCGAGGACGGCCCCGGCCTCGCGCAGTGCGACGATCTCGGCATGCGCGCTGGGGTCGTGTTCGACGATGTTGCGGTTGTAGCCGCGGCCGACGACACGCCCCTCGTGAACCAAGAGCGCGGCGACCGGCACTTCGCCGGCGACCTCTGCGGCGTCCGCCAGCGCCAGCGCCTCGCGCATCCAGTGTTCGTCCGGATCGGACGTCATTCCCACTCGATCGTGGCCGGCGGCTTGCCGCTGATGTCGTACACCACGCGCGAGATGCCGCGGACCTCGTTGACGATGCGGCGGGCGACATGGTCGAGGAAAGACCAGGGCAGTTCGGCGGCGCGGGCGGTCATGAAGTCGATGGTCTCCACCGCGCGCAGTGCGACCACCGGTTCGTAGGCGCGGGCGTCGCCGACCACGCCGACCGAGCGCACCGGCAGGTAGACCGCGAAAGCCTGGCTGACCTTGTCGT
This sequence comes from Lysobacterales bacterium, assembly GCA_024710675.1. GTDB lineage: Bacteria > Pseudomonadota > Gammaproteobacteria > Xanthomonadales > SZUA-5 > JANJUH01. The sequence goes on along the minus strand of JANJUH010000399.1, from coordinate 1,881 downwards.
AGAGCCCGGCAGCACGCAACTCCTCGATGTAGATGTGATCGGCGCGCTGCAGCACGTCGACGGCCGCCGGCGTGATCTCGCCGAGCACCCGTACCGCCAGCCCGGGGCCGGGGAAGGGGTGGCGGTAGACCATCTCGTGTGGCAGGCCGAGCGCGACGCCTATGCGTCGCACCTCGTCCTTGAACAGCTCGCGCAGTGGCTCGACCAGGCCCATCTGCATGCGCTCGGGCAGGCCGCCAACGTTGTGGTGGGACTTGATGACATGGGCCTTGCCGGTCTTCGAGCCGGCCGACTCGATGACGTCGGGATAGATCGTTCCCTGCGCCAGCCAGCGGACCGTGCCGAGGCGCTTGGCTTCTTCCTCGAAGACCTCGATGAACAGGCGGCCGATGATCTTTCGCTTGGCCTCGGGATCGTCGACGCCGGCCAGCGCGCCGAAGAAGCGCTCCCGCGCATCGACCCTGATCACGTTCAAATGCCGGTGATCGGCGAAGATCGCCATCACCTGGTCGCCCTCCTGCCAGCGTAGCAGGCCGGTATCGACGAAGATGCAAGTCAGCCGGTCGGCAATCGCGCGATGCAGCAGTGCGGCCACCACCGAGGAATCAACGCCGCCCGACAGGCCGAGCAGCACCTGGTCGTCGCCGACCTGGTCGCGCACGCGCGCCACGGCGTCGTCGACGATGTGCTCGGCGGTCCACAGCGTGCGGCAGCCGGCGATGCGGGTCACGAAGCGACGCAGGATCGCTTCGCCGTCGCGGGTATGGGTCACCTCCGGATGGAACTGCAGGCCATAGAGCTGGCGTGCCGGATCGCACATCGCGACGATCGGCACGGTCTGGGTGGCGCCGACCACGCGGAATCCGGGCGGCAGCTCCTCGACGCGATCGCCGTGGCTCATCCACACCGGCAGCGCGGGATCCTCGTTGTCCCCGGCGATGCCGTCGAACAGCGCGCAGTCGCCCACCGGCAGCACGTCGGCATGGCCGAATTCACGCTCGGCGCCGGGCACCACGCGACCGCCGAGCTGGGCAGCCATGGTCTGCATGCCGTAACAGATGCCGAGCACCGGCACGCCCAGCGACCACACTTGCTCCGGTGCCCGCGGGCTGCCGGCCTCGGTGGTCGACTCCGGCCCACCCGAGAGCACGATCGCCTTCGGCGCGAAGCACGGGATGTCCTCCGGGGCGTGGTCCCAGGCCCAGATCTCGCAGTAGACGCCGATCTCGCGGATGCGCCGCGCGATGAGCTGCGTGTACTGCGAACCGAAATCGAGGATCAGGATCCGGTCCTGGTGGATGTCGATCGCGCTCATGGTCGTTCCGGTACCCTGCTCATCGCGCTCAATCGACGCGGTAATTCGGCGCTTCCTTGGTGATCTGCACGTCGTGGACGTGGCTCTCGCGCACGCCGGCACCGGTGATGCGGACGAAGGCCGGCTTGGTGCGCATGTCCTCGACGGTCGCGCAGCCCACGTAGCCCATGGCCGAGCGCAGTCCGCCGACCAGCTGGTGGACGATGCTGCGCAGCGGGCCACGGTAGGGCACGCGGCCCTCGATGCCCTCGGGCACCAGCTTGTCGGCCTCGGCCTCGTCCTGGAAGTAGCGGTCGCGCGAGCCGCGCTGCATGGCGCCCAGTGAGCCCATGCCACGGTAGGCCTTGTAGCTGCGGCCCTGGTAGAGCTCGACCTCGCCTGGCGCTTCCTCGGTGCCGGCGAACAGGCCGCCGATCATCACGCAGTGGGCGCCGGCGGCCAGGGCCTTGGCGACATCGCCCGAATAGCGGATGCCGCCGTCGGCGATGATCGCCGCACCGGTGTGGCCGATCGCGTCGGCCACCATCGACACCGCCGTGACCTGGGGCACGCCGACACCGGCGACG
>JANJUH010000350.1 GCA_024710675.1 Lysobacterales bacterium | reverse complement strand
GGGACTCGGGACTCGGGACTCGGGTCGCGCCGCGCCGGTCACTGCAGCACGAGGTAGCGCAGGCTGGCCTCGGCCGAATACAGCAGCCACGGTGGCAGCAGGCTGACCGCGGCCAGTCCCAGGGCGTAGTGCGATGCCATCACCGGCCACGGCGTGGCGTGGCGGCGATAGAGGGTGAGCCACAGGGCCGCCCCGAGCGCCGCAAGCACCATCAGCGCGAAATTGGGCGCGTGGACGAAGGCGAACACGATGGACGCGAGCAACACGGCCTCGCCTTGCTCGGCAGCACCGGCGAGTACCTTGCATTGCGGCCACAGGTGGCCGAGCAGCAGGGCCTGCTGCAGCACGACGAAGAGCACATAGCCGGCGATCCGCTGCACGCCTTGCGGCTCGTGGTGTCCGCTCGCGACGGCGATCAAGGCGATCACCAGCAATGCCGGCAGGGAATACAGCAACGCCGCGCGCCACGCCGCACTGGAGCCCGTGTCGTCAATCCCCGCCAGGCGCGCGCCGGAGAGCAGGAAGAAGAGCTGGGCGCCGAGGAGCATGGCCAAGGTTGGCGCGGGGCGTTCGGGGATCCACAGCGCTGCCGCTGCGACGATCAGCGGTAGCCAGCCGAGCAGCAGTTCCGCAGCGGCGCTGATCGGCGTCGATGGTCGCCGCCAGCGTAGCGTCCGCCATGCCAGCAGCAGCAGAGCCCAAGCGCCGACGATCCACGCCGGCGGCGACCAGCCGGCGAGGGCGTCGGCGCGCATGGCGGGATCCGGCGGGGGCCGGTCCGCGGGCCAGAACAGCAATTCCGATTCGAGGGTGCGCAGGCGATCGCGTGCCACCAGGAACTGCTCGGGTGTCCCCGTCCAGGCGGGCCACAGGACACCCACCGGACCGCGATCGGTGCGGGTGATGCGCGCTTCGACGGCGATCGGATCCAGCCACTCGAAGTCCTGCACCTGCGCGCCGGCCGTTCGGAATTGCAGGCCCTCGAGCCGGAACTCCGTGCCCTGCTCGGCCGACAGCAGCAGCCGCAGCTCGCGTACCCGGCCATCGGGACCACCCCAGGGGACCGGGGTCAGTTCGCCTGGGGATCCGGCGATCTCCCAGGGCGTCCAGCGCAGGTCCAGGCGCAGGCGGTTGTCGCCGGGCTCGATCGGCACCGGCGTCGCGTATTGCGGCAAGGGCGGCGTGCCGGCGTAGATCAGGTGCGCCATCGCCAGCGCCGACGAGTGCAGGCGCAGCTCGGCGATCGGGAAGCGGCGGGCATCGAGGGCCAGGCCACCCAGATTGAGGCGGACATCCGCCTGCTTCGCTGTCGTCGTGAAGACCAAGCCTTCCGGGGTGCTGCGGACCGGACCCGCACCCTCGACCGCCTCGCTGATCAGTTCGCGGCTACGTTTGAACTCGAAGCCGATGCGGCTCTGGCCCACGCTGGCAGCGGCCAGCGCGGACAGTGTCTCGGCCTGCTGGTGCCGCGAAACAGCGGTCTGCGCCAGCCACCACGCGCAAACGAGCGCAACCAGCGCCAGGAACGCACCGCGCAGGATCACGGATAGAGCGCGTCGGCGCGGGCAGCGCAGATGAAGTCGTTCAGCGACAGCCCGCCGACGTCATGGGTGTGATAGCGGACCGTGCAGCGGCCATAGCCGATCACCAGATCCGGGTGGTGGTCCTCGGCGTCGGCCATCGCGGCGACACGCTGGGCATAGGCCATCGCGGCCGCGAAATCCGGAAAACGGAAGCAACGTTCGATCAGTCCGTCGGCGGCGATTCGCCAGTCGGGCAGTTCGATCAGCAGCGATTCGACCTGGGCCGTCGACAGGCGCTGGTCCTCGCCGCGGCGGGGGGTGCAGTGTTGCTCGGCAAGCGTGGGCATCAGGGCCTCGTTCACGGTGCTCGGGGAGCGGACTGGCATGATAGCGGGCTCCTATGGCAGCACGGGATGCCCGCATGATCGAGATCGGCGACAGTGCCCGCGAGTACTTCGCGCGGCTGGTGCAGCAGCAGGGCATCCCGGGCCTCGGCATCCGCCTGCGCGCGGTCGACGGCGGCACCCCGCGCGGTGACTGCCGCCTCGAATTCTGCGAGCCCGAGGATGTGCGTGGCGACGACTGGACCATCGAGTGCGAGGGCTTCTCGCTGTACGTCGATTCGGCCAGCGCGCCTTTCCTCGACGGCACCCAGATCGAGTACAGCGCCGAGCGCGCTGGCGGCCAACTGGTGATCCGGGCGCCCAAGCTCAAGGGTGTGGTGCCGGGCGCCGAAGCCGGACTGGTCGAACGCGTGCGCTACGTGCTCGACAGCGAGATCAATCCCGCCGTCGCCTCCCACGGTGGCCGCGTGTCGCTGGTCGAGGTCAGTGCCGACGGTGTGGTGTTGCTGCGCTTCGGCGGCGGTTGCCACGGCTGCGGCCAGGTCGATGTCACGCTCAAGAACGGTATCGAGAAGACGCTGCGCGAGAAGGTGCCGGAGATCACCGCGGTGCGCGACGTCACCGATCATTCGACCGGCGAGAATCCGTATATCAAGCGCTAGGGTGCGCCCTCTTGGCGGGACTCGGGACTCGGGACTCGGGACTCGGGCCGGGACCGGGGGTTGGGCAAGAGCCTGGCGTCATCGCGCGGGCCGCGCAGCATTGCGTGGCGATCCCGGAATCCTGAGATGGCTTCGCCCCTCGGGCTCGCAATGACGGTTCCCGCAACCGATGGCGAGCCCGGCGGAATCGCGGCGGTGCCGCGGTTCCGCCCTACTGACCCTTGTCGCCCGACTTCGGCGTGGGTCCCGGTACCACGATGATCCGCGGCGGGTAGGGCGGGAAGGGGCCCCAGAAGAAGGGGTCGTCGTGGATGTGCACGCGCTGGACGGAAGGACGCTCCGGCCATAGCAGCAACTCGTCCACGGCCAATTTCGGCATGCGGTACTCGTATTCGCCGAGCGTGCGGGTCTCCTCGCCGACGATGCGGCCGGTGACGGTCACTTCGCGGCCGGTGGCGAACAGCGCGGGGTCGAGGAAATCGGCCTTGCAAGCGCGGAAACGGCCGATCTCGGTGTCGGTCACGCGCGGACGAGCCCGCGAGTCCAGCGGCTTGGCCAGGACTTCGAGGCAGGTCTCCCCGCTGGTTGGCCAGACATCGATGATGCGACCGCCCCAGCGCACGGCCGCCGTCGAGCCGAGCGCGGATTCGGGGGCGAGTTCGGGGAAATCGCCGCGCAGGGGCTCCGGGATGCTCGCGCAGCCGGCGAGCAGGCCAAGGGTGATCGAGGCGAGGACGGTGCGCATGGCGCGCTCCGGAAAGTGGCGACGCAGCTACGTTAGCGCAATTGGCGCATGCCCGGTTTGATCGCCGCCAAGCCCGTTCAGCGACGCGGCGTGCCGGCCAGGAAGGCCGTGACGGCTTCTTCCAGCCTCTGCGCGTCGGCCTGTCCGGACTGACCGTATCGGCTGGTCTCGTAAGCCTCGCAGACAGGGCGCAACAGGCCGGCGAGTTCGGGCCTTTCGCTCTCGATGCGTGCGGCCAGGCTGCGCGCGCCCTCGCTGTCCGGGGTTGCCACGCCCAGCCGCGAAAGGCGGCGCAGCACCCGCAGGTACTGGCGCCGCGCGGGGTCCTCGCGGCGATCGCGCCGTGACCAGAACACCAGCGCCGAGAGCAGGGCGAGAGCGATCATGCCGATGCCGAACCAGAGCCCGAGCTGGCGCCAGTCGCGGATGTCGAGGCCGAAGTCCTCGAACAGGCGGCGCTGGCGCAGGTGGTCGAAGCGGACGATGGTCTCGTTCCACCACGCGCGCATGGCGTCGAAGCGATTGGCGACGCCCTCCAGCCAGCCGCCGGCACGCCACACAGAGGGTTCGGCGAAGGCCTGGCCGCCGCGATCAACGCGCTCGGGGGCAATTGCCGCCGTCGGGTCGATGCGCACCCAACCTTGCCCGGGCACCAGGATCTCGGCCCAGGCATGGGCATCGGAATTGCGCACCAGCAGGTACTGGCCGACCGGGTTCCAGGTGCCGCCCTGGTAGCCGGTGACCACGCGCGCTGGCACTCCGGCCGCGCGCATCAGCACCACGAAGGCCGAGGCATAGTGCTCGCAGAAGCCGATCCGCGTGTCGAACAGGAACTGATCGACGCGGTCGACGCGGGTCAGCGGTGGCGGGCTCAGGTTGTAGGCGAAGGGCTGCTCGTTGAAATGGAGCAGGGCACGGCCGGCGATCGCCAGCGGATTGTTGCCGATCTCGGCGCGCCACTGCCGCGCCATCTCCAGCGTCTGCGGATTGCGCTGCGGCGGCAGCCGCAGCGCTTCGCCGCGTTGCTCCTGGATGAAGGGGCCGGCCGGCACCGGCGCATCCAGATCGGCAGCCGCCTCGTAGGAGATCACCTGCTTGACCGGCTGCTCGTGCACCACCTGGCCATCGATCAGGCGCAAGGTCTCGGGCGGGATGCCGCTGGCGTAGTCGAGCAGGAACAGCCAGCGGCGGTCGGTGGGCTCCAGCAGCACGCGGTAGCGCAGGTCCGCCTCGCCGGCGCGGGTGGGTCCGGGGGTGTTGGCATTGCTGCGACCGAGGAAACTGCGCGAGGCTTGCCAGGCGATCCCGTCGAAGTGCCACAGCACCGGCCCGCGCCAGTACAGCGAGGCACGCGGCGGCATCTCGCCGGCGAAGCTGATCCGCATCACCGGCGAGTCGTCGGCGATGAGTTCCGTGATGCTGCCCGGGCTCATCGTGCCGGACAGGCCGGTGCGGCCTTCGGCCGGGGTCTCGACGGTGCCCCACAGTGGACTCTCCAGCCGAGGCGTCGAGAAGAACAGGAACACGGTCAGCGGCAGCGCGACCAGCAGCAACAGGCCGAGCTCACGGCCGATGCGGCCGAACTCGTCGGCAATGCCGCCGCGCGTTCCCGGTGGTGCCGCGCACTCGTTGAGGGCGAGAAAGCAGAGCAGCGTCGGGATCACCATGTAGGCGCTGACGCCCATCCCTTGCTCGAAGAGGAACTGCACGCTGACCAGGAACAGGCAGACGGTGGCGGTCAGGAAGCCGTCGCGGCGGCGTTCGGCCTCGATCAGCTTGAGCGCGGTCAGGCCGAGCAGCGCGGCAGTGCCGGTCTGGCGCGAGCGCGGATCGCCGAACTCCCAGACCACCAGCACCAGGATCGCGGCCAGCAGCGGGAACTTGACCCAGCCCGGCCACGGCCGCGCAAAGCGCCGGCGCTGCACCAGGCGCGCGCCGAGCACGGCATAGAGCAGCGCCGAGTACCAGATCGGCAGCCACAGCGTGTACGGCGCCAGCGTGGCCGCGAAGGCCAGCAGCAGCCATTCGAAGGGCCTAGTGGCGAGGATCGGGGAGCGCATGGAGGGCCAGGGCCTTCAGGCAACGCAGGCGGTGGGCAGGGCCGCTGTCGGGACCCAGGTCGATGCCCGGCAGTTTCAGCCGCCAGGGAATGCCGGCCTGCTCGGCTTCGATGACCCAGCGCGTCAGGCGTGACAGGCGGGCCTCGCGGTCGAGCCCGGTGATCTGCCCGTAATCGAACACGGTTTCGCGGCTGCGCGGCATCTCGAGCTGGCGCACCAGCAGCTCGCCCATGCGCGCACTGGCCTTCCATGCCACCAGGTGGGTCGGGTCGCCGGGCGCATAGGCGCGCAGCGCGCGCAGGTCCTCGTCGCCCGGGTCGGTGCCCCCTTGGCGGCCACCTTCGGGGTTGCGCGGCAGCGGTGCGGCCGGCGTTTCCGGGCGCGGATAGACCAGCGTGCGCACATCCGAGTGCAGGTGGCTCCAGGCGTGGAACAGGCCGAACGGCCAGCGCGTCGAAATGGTCGCCGGCTCCGGCGAGAACCAGCCGCGGCGCAGCGCCGGCGCCGTGAAATGAACGACGACGATGGCGCCGGCCGCCAGGTCGATGTGGCGACGCAGTGAGCCCAGGCGCAGCGATACGCCATAGCGGGGGCGGCCGTCGGCTGCGCGCAGGTGCAGCGCGATCGGCACCTGGTCGCCCGCGTAGACCGGATCGGCTGCCACCTGCACCAGGCTGAGCTGATCGAGATTGCGGAAGGTCTGCAGCATCGAGACGGCAGCGATGCTGACCACGAGCAGGCCGAACAACAGGGCCATGTTGTTCTGGTAGTTCAGCGCGCCGATCAGGATCGCGAACATGACCACCGCGAAGAACAGCCCGAAGCCACTCGGCACGATGTAAACCCGGCGCTGGTTCAGCGTGATCGGCAGCGGCTCGAAACGATGACGACGCAGCAGGTTCGGCAGGCGCCGCTCGATCCAGCGCCACAGGGGCTCGAGGCGCGAGGGGGCGTCGGTGCTGTCCACGCTGGTCGTGATCAGGGGATCGGGACCTGGGCCAGCAGCTCGCGGGCGATCGAAGCGCCATCGCCGCTGGCATCGCTGGCCAGGACCAGGCGGTGGCGGGCCACGGCCACGTACACCGCCTGCAGGTCCTCGGGCACCACGTGCTGGCGACGAGCCAGCAGCGCATGCGCCTTGGCGGCGCGCATCAGGCCGATGCCCGCGCGCGGCGACAGCCCGATCCGGATCCGGCGGTCCTTGCGGGTGGCGGCGATCAGCGCGTAGGCATAGTCGATTGCCGCTGGACTGGCATGCAGGACCTCGGCAAGGGCGCGCAGGGCTGTCAGCGCACTGGCCGACAGCACCGGGCGCGCCTCGGCGATCACCGCGCGGCGATCGGAGGCCCCGAGCAGGGCTTTCTCCGCCCGTTCGTCCGGATAGCCGAGGCTGATCGAGAACAGGAAGCGGTCGAGCTGCGATTCGGGCAGCGGGAAGGTGCCGCTCTGCTCGACCGGGTTCTGCGTGGCGACGACGACAAAGGGTTGCGGCAGCCGGTGACTGGTGCCGTCCACGGTGACCTGCTGCTCGGCCATGGCTTCGAGCAGCGCGCTCTGCAGCTTGGGTGTCGCGCGGTTGATCTCGTCGGCCAGCAGCAACTGGGCGAAGATCGGTCCGGGATGGAAGCGGAAGCCCGCCGTCGCCTGGTCGTAGATCGACACACCGACGAGGTCCGACGGCAACAGGTCGCTGGTGAACTGCACCCGCGAAAAGTCGAGGTCGAAGGTGGCCGCCACCGCGTGCGCCAGCGTGGTCTTGCCGACACCCGGAAGGTCCTCGAGCAGCAGGTGGCCACCGGCAAGCAGGCAAACCAGGACTTGCCTGACTTCCGCACTCTTGCCGAGCACCACCTGGTTGATCTGCGCCTCGGCCGCAGCGAGGGCCTGGGTCAGTTGTTCTGGGGTGTGGTGGTCCATCGGCACTCCGCAGGCCTCGATGCCTGGATGTTAGGGGCGGAAAGGAGACGATGTCGTGTTCGGTGAGCGGCTACCCGGCGATTCCGGGATCGATGCAACAGACGCACGGACGTCTTGCCTGCGCCGCAGCGCAACAGCGCATGGCGGACCCTTCCTCTTGGCGCCGCTTGCGTCCTTTGCGGACTGGAAACCGTCCCGGGACTGCGGCGCGCGCCCCGACGCCATGGCTGCTCACGGCAAGTCCAGCCCGCACGCGCGCAGCATCCGTGCGACGGCGATCAACGGCAGGCCAACCAGCGCGCTGGGGTCGCGGCTCTCGATCTCGTCGAAGAGCGTGATGCCCAAGCCCTCGACCTTGAAGCCGCCGGCACAATCGATCGCCGGTTCGCGTTCGACGTAGCGGGCGATCTCCGCAGCCGTCAGGTCCCGCATTCGGGCGAGCGTGCGGTCGACGTGCTGTCCCTTGAAGCCAGCACCATCGCGCTGGACCACGACTGCCGTGTGAAAGCAGAGTTCCCTTCCAGCGCATTCGCCGAGCTGGCTGGCCTGGGCGAAGGCGCTGCCGGGCTTTCCGCGCAGTTTGCCGTCCAGCGAGGCCACCTGGTCGGCCGCGATCACGATCGCGGCCGGATGGCGACGCGCGACCTCGGCCGCCTTGGTCGCGGCGAGGCGCAAGGCCAACTCGGCGGGATCCTCGCCGGCGCGGGGCGTTTCGTCGATATCGGGTGGAATCGGGTGGGCGCGGACGCCGATGGTTTCGAGCTGCGCCAGCCGATAGCGCGAGCCCGAAGCGAGGATGACTGTCGGTGCAGGCATCAATGGAGCGTGCCGGGACCGTCGCTGTCGCGGCTTCCGATGCCATAGGCGCCGGCCATCATCGCCGCCACCGGATGGGTTTCGCCGGCGGCCTCGGCGAGCTCGGCGCCGACGCTTTCGAGCTTTTCCATGTTCTCGGCCAGCGCCGCGCGCGAGCGCTCGATGTCGGCGCGTGCCTGCAGCAACTGCGCCATCGGCGCGGCACCGCCCTGATCGCGCAGCCACAGGCGTTGCCTCAACAGTTCGCGCAGTGCCTTCTGTACGAGCGGGTCGAGGTCCAGCGAGGCCAGGGCTGTGCGCGTCATGTCGCTCGGCAGCGTCGAGATCCAGCGCTGCATCGACTGCATGCGTTCGCGACAGGCGTGCAGTTCCCGCTCGAATGCATCGGCACTGTCCATGAAGCGCAGGATGGCGTCCTGGCGACGCCTGAGACCCCACAGGCGCCAGAGCAGGACGCCGACGACGACCGTCGCCAAGGCCAGCAGACCGAGCAAGATCCAGCTCAGCATCGTCGCGGCAGGCCCTTGCGACTCAGGTCGCCGGCGCGGCGGCCGGCGCTTCGCCGCCGTCCTGGCCCACCGTGCTCTTCAGGCGCTCGACGATGGCATCGAGGGCTCGATCGAACAGGGGCACGTCCTCCAGCAGCAGCGCACGCCCGGCGCGGAACTCGGCGGCCAGCGACCATACGGTCTTGTCGGCAACCTTCAGTCCCTTGCGATTGACGAACAGGTACTTGGTGCTGATCGGGCTGACCCAGGACAGTTTCGCGCGCTCGGCGCGTCCCTGTGCGGGCCGGAACTCTATCCAGGTACCCACCTTGAGGCCTTTGGCGACTTCGTAATGTTCGTCCTCGATGCGCTCGACCTCGACCGCAGCCGCCTCCTCCGCCTCCGGTTGCGCCGCGATCTCGTCGACGAAGCTCTCTTCGGCACTCGGCGCCGGAGCGGAAGCGCCTTCGGCCAGGGTGGCCGCCGTGTGCGGCGCCTCGGCAATCGCGTTGGCGGCCTTGGCCGGGTCCATTTGCAGCGCATAGAAGGCGTTGAGGTCGGCGACCAGCGTGCGCACATCGTTCTCGTGGTAGGCAACCATGGCCAGGCCCTGGCGCAGCGCCTTCTCCAGCTCCGGAATCAGGGCGCGCAGGCGATTGCGCTCGCCATCGCTCTGCTTGGGCTGCGCCGCCCAGACCAGTTCATCCGCCACCCGCAGCGCACTCTTCCACGCGTGCGAGCCCTCGCCCTGGCGCAGGATGGTCAGCACCAGCACGTTGGCCCAAGGGCGCGTCAGCAGGTGGCGGATGACCTCGGGCAGGGTCTTGCCATCGATCCGCGTCAGGATCTCTTTCGCCGCCGATTTGCGCGCGCCTTGCAGCCGCTCGCGTCCACGCGCCGCCTCCGCCGCGCGCAACTCCGCCACCTCGGCGCGCTTGCGTGTGGACTGGCTGAAATCGCGGAATTCGGCGAGCAGGCGCTCGAAGATCTGCACATCGTCGTCGAAGTCCTTGAGCAGCATCTCGACGACTGCGCGCACCTTGTCCAGCACACGGCCATCCTTGTCGGCCTCCTCGCTCCAGGACAGCCCGGCCTGCGCGAGTTCGTCCAGCAACTGCCGGGCGGGGTGCTCCTTCTTCTGGAACAGTTCCTTGTCGAGCAGCGCGCACTTGAGATAAGGGATCTGCATCCGCGCCAGCAGGGCCTGCATCTGTGTCGGCAGGTTGCGGTCCTGCAGGATGAACTCGAACAGCATCCCGACCAGGTCGATGGTGTCCTCGTCGGCCGCCGCCATGCGCTGCTTGCCGTCACTGCCGAGTTGCGAGAGCTGGCCGACCAGGTCTTCCTTGATCTGCGTGATCGGCAGCGTCTGGACGGTGGCGCCGAAACTCCCCGCAGGGATCAGGGTCATCGCGTGGTTTTGCAGCACCGACAGGGCGTTGAGAACCTCGTTGGTGGCGAACGCCGGGCCGCTCATCGCGGCATAGGGGCTGAAAAAGCCCGGCATCGCGCGCCGGTTGGCCATCAGCGACTGCACGGTGTGATAGAGCTCGGCCTGCAACTCGGCCTCGTTGGCATAGCTGCCGAGCGGGCCACGCCCGGCGCCGGGTCCGCTACCCTCGCCGGCTGCGGCCAAGGGATCACCCGGCCGGCCGGGACCCGGCGCGCCGGGCGGGCGCGCCGGATTGCCGTGCTTGAGCTGCGGGAGCACGCCGGCTTGCACCAGGAGCTGGTTGACCTCGTC
>JANJUH010000333.1 GCA_024710675.1 Lysobacterales bacterium | reverse complement strand
TTCCAGACCGGTTCGGGCACCTCGAGCAACATGAACGCCAACGAGGTGATTGCGACGCTGGCGGCGCGTGCCAGCGGTCTGCCGGTGCATCCGAACGACCACGTCAACTGCGGCCAGTCCTCCAACGACGTCATTCCGAGCGCCATCCAGGTGGCGGCGGTGCTGCGCTGCGAGCAGGGGCTGCTGCCGGCCGTTGCCGGCTTGCAAACGTCCATCGACCGCCGGGCCGTGCAGTTTGCGGATGTGGCCAAGACCGGCCGCACCCACCTGATGGATGCCGTGCCACTGACGCTGGGGCAGGAGCTGGGCTGCTGGTCGGCGCAACTGGGGAGTGCCGCGGCGCGGATCGGCGACAGCCTGGCGCGGGTACGGCGATTGCCGATCGGTGGCACCGCCATCGGCACCGGTCTCAATGCCGACCCGGCCCATGCCGAGCTCTGCTGCGTCGAGCTGACGCGCCTTTCGGGGAGCCGCTTCGAGCCGGCGCCGAACCGCTTCGAGGGGATCGCCGCAAAAGACGAGTGCGTTGAGTTGTCAGGGCAGTTGAAGGCCCTGGCCTGCGCGCTGATGAAGATCGCCAACGATCTGCGCTGGATGAACTCGGGGCCCTTGGCCGGACTCGGCGAGATCGAGCTGCCGGCGCTGCAGGCGGGCTCCTCGATCATGCCGGGCAAGGTCAATCCGGTGATCCCGGAGGCCGCTTGCATGGTCGCCGCGCAGGTGATCGGCAACGATGCCGCCATCACCGTGGCCGGCCAGTCGGGCAACTTCCAGTTGAACGTGATGCTGCCGCTGATCGCCCGCAACCTGATCGAGAGCATCGAGCTGCTGTCCGCGGTCCTGCCGTTGCTGGCCAGCCGCTGCATCGATGCCTTCGAGCTGCGGCGCGAGGTGCTCGCTGCCGCAGTGTCGCGCAACCCGATCCTGGTGACCGCGCTGAACCCGGTGATCGGCTACGAGCTGGGCGCGCGCATCGCGAAACAAGCCTACGCCGAGGGCCGTCCGCTGCTCGATGTGGCGGTGGAACTCAGCGGATTGCCGGTCGAGACGCTGCGGGCGCTCCTCGATCCGCTGGCGCTGACTCGCGGCGGCATTCAGGGAGGGGGCGGCGGGGGCGGGTAGGGGTCGCCCCCGCGCTGGTTCACGGACAGCGCCGCTCCTCGGTCTCGGCGACGAAGAAGCGGCCGCCGCCCTCGGCCCTGGGATCGAAGCCGAGGCGGTAGAGCCTGCCGGGTTCCACGTTGATTTCGAACTCAGGGAACTGGCCGTCGAAGCGGCGCAGTTCGGGTGGCGGGGGCATCTGCGAGACGCCGACGACCGGTGCCGAGCCGACGGCAATTTGCGGCAGGGGGCGCAGTACCAGGCGCCGAAGCCCGGCCTGGACCCGCACCGGACCGGAGGCGAAGGCGCCGCTGGACTTGCCGTCGACGTATTCCACCTTCACCTTCAGCACGCCGCCGTAGACGCGGGCGCCGCCGCTGACGTAGCCGCAGCCGGGCCTGTCCGCCGGTGCGCGCGGGGTGGCTGCGGTGGTCTCGCCCGGCGCGATCGGCGCGATCGAGAGCCGGTATGCCGGCAGCTCGCGCACCTCGACCGGACCGGCCAGGCTCAGCTCGCGGCCGTCGCGGACGATGGTGAAGCGCACTTCGCGACCGGCGTCGGACAGCGCCTGGGCGAGCGCCTGTGCGGGAGCGCTGGTGCCGGCGAGGGTGGTGTCGTCGATCGCGGTCAGGCGGTCACCGACCTTCAGGCCGATGCGCTCGGCGGCGCTGTCCGGGGTGATCGCGAGAATCGCGATGCCGCGCTCGGTGGCGCCACGCAGGTCGACCACGGCGCCGAGTTCGACACGCTCGCGCGCCGGCCGCTCGAGCACCAGGCTGCCCTCGGGAAAATCACCGGGCCGCCAGGCCGTGGCCAGGGCGTCGTCGATCGCGCGGGCAAGGCGATCCTCGGCTTGTGGAGTCGGTTGCGCGGCCAGCGGTGCCGTGGCGGCGAGGAGGGCGATGCAGCAACGGTGGGCGATGCGGTGGTTCATGGCGATCTCCTGCTCAGATGCGGACGGTGCTCGGTTCTTCGCTGGCGCGGCGTGGCCTTGGCGCCATCAGCGCGCGCCGCTGCTCCCACAAGGGCGCGAGCTCGGCGTCGCTGGCGCCCTCGTCGATGCGCCGTTGCAGCTCGTGATCGAGGGTCTGGATGCGGATCAGTTGCTCGGTTTCGATCGGACCTTGCTGCGTGGAGTACAGCAGCGCGCCCAGGGGCAGCGCGGCCAGCAGCGTGGCGGCGATGGCCCAGCCCTGCAGCCTGGGCCGCCTGGGCTTCGGGTGTCGCACGAGGTACTCGGCTTCCGTTCGCAGCCACAGCGAGGGCGGTGGCTGCAGCTCGGGGAGCTGGCGCAGGCGCGCCGCCAACTCGGCTTGTTCGGTCGGGGTGTTCATGCACTGTGTTCCTTTTGCAGGCGGGCGGTGGCCCGCGCCAGCAGGGTTTTCGACCAACTCTCGCTGCGCCCGAAGCGCTCGGCCAGTTCACGGTGGGTCCAGCCTTCGACCAGCGCCAGCCAGAGCACGGTGCGGACATGCATCGGCAGGCGCTCGAGCAGGGTGGCGAGGTCGATCGCGCTTCCCGGGGTGGTGTCCGTCCCGCCGTCATCGTCCAGGCTCTCGCCGGGCGGATCGATGCGCCGGCTGCGCCGCCAGTCGATCGCGAGGTTGGCGGCGATCCGCTTGAGCCAGGGAGCGAGCGGGGCGCCGCGGCGAAAATCGCCTGCCGCCGCCAGGGCCTTCAGGAAGGTTTCCTGGGTCAGGTCCTCGGCATGGTGGTGGTCGCGCACCAGGCGCACGCAGAGCGTGTAGACGGCGCTGGCATGGCGCAGGTACAGGCCGGCGAAGGCGGCGTGGTCACCAGCGCGGGCGCGGGCCAGGTATTGGCTGTCAAGGTCGGCGGTGACGGTGCGCGTGTCCATGACTGTCTATACGAACACGAGCGGGGATTCGTCGCAGGCCCACCTTTGGCTGAATGCACCGAGCGTGGGCCTTGATGGGATGCACACCTAATCAGTACTATTTTGGTCCTGTATCGATTTCCGGCAGCCGCCATGTTCCGCCTGTCCAAGCTTGCCGACTACGCCACGGTGCTGATGGCCTGCCTCGCCGAAGAGGGCTCGGCGCCGGTCAGTGCGCAGGCGCTGGCCGAGCGCACCCGCCTGGAGGCACCGACGGTGGCCAAGTTGTTGAAGCAGTTGGCCCAGGCGGGTCTGGTGGTGTCGACGCGGGGTGCGAACGGTGGGTACCGGCTGGCGCGGGCGGCCGACGCGATCGCGATCGCCGACATCATCGCGGCGATCGAGGGCCCGCTCGGGATGACCGAGTGCAGCATCCACGATGGCCTGTGCGGGCGGCAGCACTACTGCACGGTGTCCTCGAACCTGCGCAAGATCAGCGCCGCGGTCGAAGGCGCGCTGCGCGCCGTGACACTGGCCGACATGGCCGCCCCGCCGCGGCAGTGGCAGCCGCGGATCAGTGTGGAGCGGGTGGGGGCGGTGGAAGCCTGATGGGCACCTCGGTAGCCGTGGATGTGGGAGCGCGCTCTGCGCGCGATGGGTGGTCGCAGGATGCCGCTCCAGGCAATCGCGCCCAAGGGCGCTCCTACGGTGGTCGCGTTACCCTGACCTGTACTTCTTGATTTCGACGGCAGCAAATCCATGACTTCAACCGATCTCCTCGAATCCCCCGCCGCCACCGGCATGGCTGCCGTCGACGAGGCCGTGCGCAAGGGTTATGCGCATGGTTTCGTCACCGACATCGAGACCGAGGTGGTGCCGCCGGGCCTCAACGAGGACGTCGTCCGCCTGATCTCGGCGAAGAAGGGCGAGCCCGAGTGGATGACCGAGTGGCGGCTCGCCGCCTATCGCAAGTGGCTGACGATGACGCCGCCGGCCTGGGCGCGGCTGAAGATCGCGCCGATCGACTTCCAGGCGATCAGCTATTTCGCGGCACCCAAGAAGGACGGTCCGAAGTCGCTGGACGAGGTCGATCCCAAGCTGCTCGAGACTTTCGACAAATTGGGCGTGCCGCTGCACGAGCGTGCGCGGCTGGCCGGCGTGGCGGTGGATGCGGTCTTCGACTCGGTCTCGGTCGGCACGACCTTCAAGAAGGAGCTGCAGGAAGCCGGGGTCATCTTCTGCTCGATGTCCGAGGCCATCCGCGAGCATCCCGAGCTGGTTCGCAAATACCTCGGCACCGTGGTGCCGGTGGGCGACAACTACTTCGCCGCGCTGAATTCGGCGGTGTTCTCCGACGGCAGCTTCGTCTTCGTGCCCAAGGGCGTGCGCTGCCCGATGGAGCTGTCGACCTACTTCCGCATCAACGCCCGCGACACCGGGCAGTTCGAGCGGACGCTGATCGTCGTCGAGGACCAGGGCCATGTCAGCTACCTCGAGGGCTGCACCGCGCCGATGCGCGACGAGAACCAGCTGCACGCGGCGGTGGTCGAACTGGTCGCGCTCGAAGAGTCCGAGATCAAGTACTCGACGGTGCAGAACTGGTACCCGGGCGACGAGGACGGCAAGGGCGGCATCTACAACTTCGTGACCAAGCGCGGCGACTGCCGTGGCGCGCGCAGCAAGATCAGCTGGAC
>JANJUH010000297.1 GCA_024710675.1 Lysobacterales bacterium | reverse complement strand
TAGCCGGTCTCGGTGACCAGCACCGTGTGCTCCCACTGTGCCGACAGCGAGCGGTCCTTGGTGACGATGGTCCAGCCGTCGCCAAGCTCGCGGATCTCCCGGCGCCCGGCGTTGACCATCGGCTCGATCGTGAAGATCATGCCCGGGACCAGTTCCTCCAGCGTGCCCGGGCGGCCGTAGTGCAGCACCTGCGGCTCCTCGTGGAACTTGCGCCCGATGCCGTGGCCGCAGAACTCGCGCACGATCGAGTAGCCCGCGGCCTCGGCGAAGACCTGGATCGCGTGGCCGATATCGCCCAGCCGGGCGCCGGGGCGCACCTTCTGGATGCCCTTCCACATGGCCTCGTAGGTGACCTGGCAAAGGCGCCGGGCCTGGATGGAGCCTTCGCCGACGATGAACATCCGGCTGGTGTCGCCATGCCAGCCATCGACGATCACGGTCACGTCGAGGTTGAGGATGTCGCCCTCGCGCAGGATCTTGGCCGGGTTCGGGATGCCATGGCAGACCACGTGATTGACCGAGGTACACAAGGCGCCGGGGAAGGGCGTGCGGCTGCCGCCGGCGGTGTAGCCGATGGTGGCCGAACGCCAGCCCGAGGCCTCGATGTACGCGCGGGCGCGCTCATCGAGTTCGCCAGTGCTCACCCCGGGGCGCACCCACGGCGCCAGATGCTCGAGCACACTCGCCGCCGCCCGTCCGGCCACACGCATGGCCGCGATCTCGGTTTCCGATTTCAGGGTGATGGCGTCGGTCAGCATGATTCGGTGTCTCCGATGGGGTCACTGGGCCGGTCCGGTGCGGCCGCAGGGGCGGGAATGGGCCCCATGAGCTCCGAAGATTCCTCGCGGGTTGGCTTTGGCCGCCAGCGCCGATCGGTCATGGTGCCTGCAGATCCAAGGCATCGCCCAGCCGGGCTATCCGCATGGCCCATTGTCCAGACGAAGCGTAGCGCTTTCGTGCTTCCGGCGGTTGCGGGCGGAGTGCCTTGTGCCGGCGAGTCTTCAGGGCCGGGTCGAGATGACGCTTTCGATCCAGCTTCCGTAATGGCTGAGACGGACATTGCAGCTGACCTGGCCGTAACGGCCGGGCTTGCGGACGGTGCTCTGCGGGTCCACCCAGGAGCCCAGTCCGGCCAGCAGCCAGTCCTCGCCCGCCTCGATCAGCACCGGCCCGCCGCTGTCGCCGCTGCCGGTTCCGCCCTCGAGCGGCAGCGCCTGCGGCGGGGCGTCGAACACGTAACACAGCCAGCGCTCGTGGGCGCTCGTCACCTGGTTGCGCGCGCGGCGCAATTCGGTGCGCTGAGGGTCGCTGAACGCGTAGCCGGTGGCGCCATGGCCGCTGGCGCCTTTCCCGAAGACCGTGATGGTCTGTCCGAATTCGTCGTCGCGCGTGTAGAGGGCGACCGGGGCGATGTCGGTGACCGCCTCCTTCAGTTGCACGAGGGCGATGTCGTCGGAGGAGGCGAGCAGGGCGCGGAACAGCGTCCAGTCCCAGGTGGCGAGTGCTTGCTCCTGCAGCGCCGGGCTGGGCTGCCGGAAGCCCGGATGGATCACGACGCGCTCGACGGCCCGGTCGACGCCGCCAAGGCTCACCTCGGTGATCGCGGGCTGCCAGCTGACCGCGTGCGCAGCCGTCACCACCCATTCGGGAGCAATGAGCACCCCGTGGCCTGCGCCGGGCAGGTCGACCAGCGCCGGAAACTCGGACGGTGCCGCCCGGTACTCGGCGTCCTCCACATCGTCACGGATGACGATGGCGTTCGCGTGGCAGGACACGAGGAGCAGGGCGAGGCAGAGCAATCGGGGCATGGGCAGGTCCGGTGGCGAGGGGCAGCCGCGCGGTGTGACCCGGAGGCGCTCGGGGGCCTGGCGGGCGCCCCCGGGGACGACTGGCCACGGAAGCATTCGCAGACCGCCTAATCCTGTCCATCGGACTCATGGCAGGGCCCAGGAGGCAAGACGAGCCTGCCCCCTGGGCCTGTCACGTTGCGGCGGGTGGCAGCGTCAGCGTGGCACGCTGGCGTGTCGTCCGCCGCACCGGCTCATTGGCGCGGTGCAAAGCTCACGGTGTACTCGTAGTACTCGGGAAACACGTTGTAGCGGCGATTCACGATGGTGCCGGCGCCCAGATTGTTCTTGGCCGCGAACTCCGCCATCTCGCTGTTGGCTTGTTGGTCGGCCTTGTCCGCCGTCGAAAAGGCGCTCAGGTACACCTTCAGCGTGTACTGGTTGGCGACTTGCTCATCCGGCTTGAAGCCCTGGCCGTATGAGGTGGTGGCGCAGCCAGAGAGCAGTCCCAGGCCCAGGATGGCCGCTGCAACGAGGGCGGCGGGCTTGAAGTTGTAGGTGAAGACAGGCATCGGAATGTCCTTGTTGGGTCGGTGAGAGCTGATCGCAGCTCGATTGCGAATGGGTAGGGAATGCCCGTCTCCCTGGGTGCGCCTTTCAGCAGGCGTCTGGAGGCAAGGTCTCCTTTTCCAGGCCGGAAAGCGGTGTTGGGAAGGGCTCAGGCGGATGCGCGTGCCGCGGCGACGCAGACGCCGGCAGGTCGACGCGCGTCGGACGCTGCGCAGCGAATAGGGAGGACGCAGCGCCGCTGCGGACTGGCGAGGGCTCGGGCGCGATGGTGGTCAGACGTGCGCCCGGGCGGCCGCAGGCACCGCGAATGGGTTGTGACCGGAGAAATGAAGACCGGCAGAGTGGCGGGAGTCGTCGCCTTGTCTTGCGTGGAAGCGCCGCGGCGGGGCGCCGAGCAGAGCGATAGCGTCGGCGCCGGTGACGGTCAACGGGGTTTGCCGTCCGTTGTCCGGACGTGGCGGGCGCAGCCGGTCAAGGCCACCCGCAGCACCAGGACGCTGAATTCCTTGAAGCGCACCTGTTCCCCCGGGACCTGTTCCCCGTCCGGATTTCTAGCACAAGCCATCAAGGCACAGGTGAAGGGGCTGGCCCAAGCGGCGTGCCCGGCCGAGCTCAATGCTGTGAGGAGGGCCAAGATGCCGGTTCGGGTGCAGGTAGCCGACATCAGAGCGTTCTCCCGAGGCCATACGGCTTGCGGACGAATGCAGCCACGGAAACCGGCGAAGTTCAGGGTCGGTCCCCTTGTGGCTGCGGTAGCCCGAAGGGCGAAAGGAAGCTCGTCCAGGAGGGTGGGGGAGCCGGAGCGCGATGAGGGCTTTCCCTACCGAATGGCCGAAACGTCCGGGTTGGCGAACCGCACGACAGGCATTCCGGCGATGGCGGCCGGCGCGGACACATCGTCCGGGTGCCGTTGAACGAGGAGTGCTGCCACGCTGGCCGCATGGCCTCGCCCTCGACTTCCGTTGCCGACCGACGATCGGCGATGATCGAGGCCGGTGGTCCCCTAGCAGGCGGTGTGCATGTCCTTCTTTGCGGAGCTCAAGCGTCGCAATGTGATCAAGGCAGCGGGTGCCTATGTGGCGCTGGGCTGGCTGGTGGTCCAGGCCACGGACACCCTGGCGCCGGCGCTCAACCTGCCGGACTTCACGCTGTCGCTGGTGACCTGGATCGGGATCGTCGGCTTCCCTTTCGTGCTGATGTTCTCGTGGGTCTACGAGCTGACGCCCGAGGGCATCAAGCGCGAGAGTGAAGTCGATCGCAGCCAGTCGATCACGCACGTCACGAGTCGCCGGCTCGACTACCTGATCATCGCCATGCTGGCCGTGGCGATCGGTCTGTTTGTCCTGCAGTACCTGCGGCCCCCGGTGGCGCAGGTGCCGACGGAGGCTGCGGCGACCGCTGCCACCGACGCGCCGCCGCTGGCCGCAAGCGCTCCCGCGCCGGCGCTCCCGGATGCGAAGTCCATCGCGGTGCTGCCCTTTGCCGACATGAGTCCGAACAAGGACCAGGAGTACTTTTCGGACGGCATTTCCGAGGAGTTGCTGAACCTGCTGGCCCAGCTGCCGGACCTGAAGGTCATCGCGCGCACATCGTCCTTCGCCTTCAAGGGCAAGGACGTGCCGATCGCCGAGATCGCGCAGGCACTCAATGTCGCCCACGTGCTCGAAGGCAGCGTGCGCAAGGCCGGCAAGCAGTTGCGCATCACCGCGCAGCTGATCCGGGCCGCCGACAGCACGCATCTGTGGTCGCAGACCTGGGACCGCCCGCTGGATGACGTCTTCGCGGTGCAGGACGAGATCGCCGGCGCGGTGGTGGCGCAGCTGAAGATCAAGCTGCTGGGTGCCGCGCCCACGGTGAAGGTCGTCGATCCCGAGGCCTACGCGCTCTGGCTGCAGGCACGCCAGCTCGCCCGGCAGAGCAACGCCGGGGCCTACGAGCAGGCCTTGGCGCTGCTCCAGCAGGCCGTCGCAATCGATCCCGACTATGCGGCGGCCTGGAACGCGATGGCGATCGTCTATACCAACCAGGCCGGCAACGCCCTCCGTCCGATCGACGAGGCTTACGCGCTCGCGCGCGAAGCGGTGGCCCGCGCCCTGGCCGCCGATCCGGATCTGGCGCAGGCGCACGCCAACCTGGGATGGATCGCCATGCGGCACGACGGCGATCTGGCGGCGGCAGCACGCCATTTTGAACGCGCACTGGAACTGGCCCCTGCCGAAGCGGTCATCCATGGCAATGCTTCGACAGTGCTGCAGGCGCTTGGGCGAATCGAGGAGGTGATCGCCATCAGGACCTTCATGGTCGCCCGCGATCCGATGAATCCGCAATTGCGGGCCAACCTCGGCGTCGTTTACGCGGCCGCAGGGCGCGATGACGAGGCCATCGACAGTTATCGCGCCGCGCTGCGGCTGGCTCCCGGGTACCTCGGCATGCACGGGGCCATCGCGGCAGCCCTGGCTCGACAGGGCCAGTTCGAGCAGGCGCTGGTCGAGGTGAACCAGGAAGCGAGCGAACTGAGACGCCTCGCTGCGCTGACCGCTATCTACCACTTGATGGGCCGCGAGTCCGAGGTGGACGCGACCTTGTCGGAGCTGGAGCAGAAATTCCAAGGGCGGGCCAATTTGACCCACGCCGCGGTGTACAGCGCGCGCAACGAGGTCGATCGCGCCTTCGAGTGGCTGGACAAGGCCAAGGCCCAGCGCGATCCAGGGCTGTACGGACTTACCAGGGCGGAGTCCAGTCCAGAGTGGGACAACGCCCGCAAGGACCCGCGCTGGCAGGCGCTGCTGCGCGAGATCGGCAGGGCGCCCGAGCAACTCGCCGCGATCGAGTTCGAGGTGCCGTTGCCGCGGTAGTCAGTTCCGATCAGCGGGGTGACGGGGGCGAGCGATCGCGGCGCAGGCACCGACACTGGCCGAAGACGGGCCCGGGGTGATGGGCCGGTTGGCCGCGATTCCGAGGAGCGCGGTTACACCGCGGCCCGGTTCCAGCCGGTGTCGGGTCGATCCTGAGCCGCAGGCGTACCGGGGGGCGGACCATTTGCCAGGCCGGGCACGCCGGGCCGACGACACCCCGGTCATCCCGTGGGGCGCAGCTCCCGTCCCAGCCGCCGCAACATGACGGCGAAGCGCCAGTTGAGCAGGATCGCCGCGGTCGACAGCCCGCCGATGAAGCCGACCCAAAGGCCGGGTGCGCCGAGCGGCGTGTGGAAAGCCAACCACCAGGCCAGCGGGAAGCCGATGCCCCAGTAGGCGATGGCGGTGATCACCATCGGCAGCTGGGTGTCCTTGAGGCCGCGCAGCGCGCCGGCGGCGACAACCTGGATGCCGTCGGAGAGCTGGAAGATGCCGGCGAGGAACAGCAGTTGCACGGCGAGCGGGATGAGCTCGGGTGAGTTGGGCGCGTACAGCCGCGTGATGGTGGCAGCGGCGGTGAACATCACGGTCGCCGAGAGCAGCTGCGTGCCCAGTGTCAGCCCAAGGCCGGTGAAGCCGGCGCGCTTGACGCCGGTGCTGTCGCCGGCGCCGCGGGCGTGGCCGACGCGCACGGTGACGGCCTGCGAGAGTCCAAGCGGGATCATGAAGGCCAGCGAGGCGGCGTTGACGGCGATCTGGTGCGCGGCGGCCCAATCACCGCCGATCCGTCCCATCAGCAGCGCGACGGTGATGAAGAGTCCGCCCTCCATCTGCCACGCGAAGGCCATCGGCAGGCCGATGCCGAGCAGTTGTTTGAGCGCGACCGGATCCGGCCGATCGAGACCGAGCACAGGCCCGAAGTTGCGGAAATAGCGCGCCCGCGACAGGTAGATCGCGAAGCCGATGGCCTGGCCCCAGAGCACGATCGCGGTGGCGAGCCCGAGGCCGAAGGTGCCAAGCGCCGGTAGCCCGAAGCGGCCCAGCGACATGCCCCAAGCCAGCGGGATCAGTGCGGCGAGGGAGAGTACCGAGGCGACCATGCCGGGCTTGCTGCGACCGAGGCCATCGGAGAACCCGCGCAGCAGGAAGAAGGCGGCCAGAGCCGGGCCGCCGAAGCCGACGCCCTTCAGAAAATCAGCGGCATGCGGCTGGATGGTCGGATCGATGCCGATGGCGCGCAGGAAGGGTCCGGCCGAGAAGCACACCGCCATCACGACGAGGCCCAGCCCCATCGCGATCCACCAGCCCTGACGCACGCGCGGGGCGATCTCGTCGAGCCGGCGCGCGCCGAAGAGCTGGGCGACCGTCGGCGTCATCGCCCCCAGCGTGCCGAGGGTCAGCAACAGTGCGAAGCTGTAGACCGCCGCGCCGACCGCCACGCCGCCGAGCGCCTGGCCCGAGATGCGCCCGGCGATGATGCTGTCGGCGACATTCATGCCCATCGCCGCGAGCTGCGCCACGATCAGTGGGCCGGCCAGGCGCAAGGTCTCGCGCAGGTGCTGCGGGTAGGGCGCGGACGACATGCACATGACGGGAGAGGCGAAGGGCCGCGTATCTTACGGGTTCGCCGGAGTGGGCAGCGGAGAGGTCAGGTCAGCGTGGAGGAGCTTGTTCATCGGGAGGCGCAGGCGGACGCAGGCACGGGTGCCGGCGGCCGGCCACTGTCGCGCCGCGACCGCAAGCGCCTGAGCTGGCAGGGGCAGTCCTGCGCCAACTGCGCGGTTCCGCTGCAAGGTCCGTACTGCCATCTGTGCGGTCAGCCCGAACGCACGCCGATGCGCGAGCTGACGACGCTGACCAACGATGCGCTCGACTACGTGCTGGATGTGGATGCGCGCGTCTGGAAGACCCTGCGCGACCTCATTTTCCGACCGGGCCGGCTGACCGAGGCCTATCTGGCCGGGAAGCGCATGAGTTTCGTGCGGCCGCTACGCCTGTATCTGGTTGCCAGCGCGCTGCTGTTCCTGGTGGTCGGGATGCAGGCGGACCTGTCGGACGGACTCGGCGTCACCATCGACCCGGAATCGGAGGCGCCGGCAACCGCTGAAGTCATGGCTGCGGGCGCCGAGCTCGGTCGGGCCTCGGCCCGAGTCGCCGAGGCGACCGACGAGGCCGAGCGCGCACGATTGCAGGAGGAGGTGAACCAGGCCGCGAAGGCGCTGGAGGACGCGATCGAGCAGGCAAAGACGGCGCCCGCGAATGCCGAGGGCGAGCCCGTGAAACCCA
>JANJUH010000293.1 GCA_024710675.1 Lysobacterales bacterium | reverse complement strand
GCGCACGCGGCGCTGGTCGGCTTCCTCGAAGGGGAACTCGCGCGCCGGCAGGATCTCGATGCGATCGACCTTGCCGGCCGAGCGCTGGGTTTCGGGATCGAAGTGGCGCAGCGTGTCGATCTCGTCGTCGAGCAGTTCGATCCGGTAGGGGGTCGCCGAACCCGCCGGGTAGAGGTCGAGCAGGCTGCCGCGGATCGCGAAATCGCCGGGCTCGATGACCTGGCCGACGCGGCGGTAGCCGGCGTGCTCGAGGCGCCTCGCCTCCGCCGCGAGGTCGATGCGGTCGCCCGGCTTCAGCATCAGCACGCGCTCGCCGATCCAGCGCACCGGGGGGAGGCGCTGCATCAGCGTCGACACCGGCACCACCAGCACGCCGCCGCGGGTTGCCGGCAACCGCCACAGCGTTGCGATGCGCTGCGAAACCAGGTCCGGATGCGGCGCGTAGAGGTCGTAGGGCAGCGTCTCCCAGTCCGGGAAATGCAGGATCGGAACGCCCGGCTCGGCCAGCGCAGCGAGATCGGCCTCGAGCGCGTGCGCAGCGGCCGAGTCCTCGGCGATGGCGACGATCAGGCGACCGGCGCCGCGGGCGGTCTCGACCAGTGCGAGTGCGTGCGCGGCACCGTGCAAGCGCGGCCAGCGTCGCCACAGTTCGGGCGCGCGCGGCAGCGGCAGGGCAAGGAGCTGGGACATCGGTCTACGGCCCGGCAAGGGGGCGCGGAGCATAACGCCAGGGAATGCGGTGAATGGTAAGTGGTGAGTGGTGAGTGGTAAAAAGCGTCGGCATGAATGCCGACCCACGGGCTTGCGGTGCATTGGTGGGTCCGGATTCATCCGGACGCTCTTCGAGCCGCGAGAGAATGACTGGGCCGGGGCCTTCCGGCAGGTGCGGGCCAAGCTGCAGGCGTCGATACTCGGTCGCATGAGGCATTCGTGGAGCAGGGACCGATGCGAGGCGTGATGGCGGCAATCGTGGTGGCGGCGCTGGCCGTTGTACTGGCGGGTTACCTGCGGGTATCCGGCCTGCCGGGTGCGATCGCTCCTCCTGCTGCGTCCATCGACCGGGTGGGGAGCGATGTCGCATCCGGGGCAGATGGCGGCGCGATCAGCACAGCAGCCGAGACGGCGGCGGCCGAACATGCTCCGGAGGAAGCGTCGGCGCCCAATACCGCGACCCACCAGGCTGCGCCGTCGGCCGCTGAAGCGCTACCGCCCGCGGGCCTCCCGCTCAATGCCACCTATGCCGCGCTGCTCGCCGCGCACCGCGCCGGCAATCCCCAGGCTTCGGTCCGTTTGCGCCGCGAGTTGTCCGAGTGCGAGCGCTACCGTTTCGCCAACTTGCGCATGGACATGATGCTGGCCTTCGAGGACTCCGCCCGCGCCCGCGGACGCGAAGAACGCCTGCAGGAGATGCTGAGCCAGACTGCCGGTACCGTCGCCGCCTTGGCCGAGAACTGCACCGAGCTGCCCGAGGACTACGAGCAGGCGCTGCTCTTCGAGGTGCAGCGGGCCGCGGCCGAGGCGGGCGACCTCGAAGGTCAGCTCGCCTTCGTGCTGTTTCCGGCGATGAACCAGAGTCGCGCCTTGACCCAGATGGACCGCCTGGAAATCTACAAGGCCCGCGCCGGGGCGCTGATCGAGGCGGCGATGGCGCAAGGCAGCGGCCAGGCGGTCGCAGCGATCATGGAAGCCTACGAATGGCGTCCGGAAATGTGGGGCGGCCGCGCGGGCCGCGGCACCGAGATGCAGCAGCAGACGGTCATGCGCCTGATGGAGGAACTCGGCCCGCTGACACCCCTGCAGCAGGCGCTCGGCAAGGACCCGGTCAAGGCCTACACCTACGCGCTGCTGTGCCAGCGCGCCTGCAATGCCGACGACCAGGGCCGCGCCGGTGAAGCCGTTCAGCGCATCGGCGCCTACCTCGAACCCGCCGACCGCCGCCGCGCCGAATCCGATGCCCGCGATCTCTACGACCGCCACTTCGAAGGCCGCCCGCGCGCCCCCGACATCGACCTCGTCGCGCTGCGCGAGTCGGTGCGCGCCTTCGGGCCACCGCAGGGGCGGCGGGGCAGGGGTGGGTGAGGATCAGTTGCCCGGCGGCTCGAAGCCACTCTTGAACACGGGCGGATCGGCCCAGACCTCGACCACGTAGGGCTCCGAGCGGGCGGCGTGCCAGGCGGTGTCGTCGTGGCCGCCGCCGCTGTAGAAGGCGGTCAGTGCCTGCGTTCCCGGGCGCGACCAGCGCAGCTTGCAGCGGTAGCGTGCCGTACGCTCGGTCAGCGGCTCGGGCTCGAGGGCGGTGCAGGCACCTGACGGTGTGCCGATCACGCTGAGGTGGCCGGCACGCGGCGCGCTCGCCGCCTCGACCTCCACCGTCAGCATCACAGTCCTGCCGACGACGACCGGCCCCGGGTCCTGCCAGCGGATCGACGTCGCCAGCGCGGGGCCGTGGGCGACGAGCGCCGCCGTGATCGCCTCGGTGCCGATACGGCCTCCGCGCCCGGCGATCAGCCGCGCACCGTGGCTGGCGAGCGCCGATCCCAGCGCGCCGCCGATGTCGTTGCCCACGGGCTCGAAGCGTGTACCCGTCCAGCGCGCGAGCTGTCGGCCACCCGGCTGGCCGGTCTCCCTGAAGGAGCCGCCGGCCCAGAGCTCGCCCTGGTGCAGGGCGAAGACCTGGCCATTGGACCCGCCACGATTGCTGCTCGCGGGCACCGCCTGCCAAACGCTCCCGTTGTACCTTGCGAAGTTCGTACTGCTGAGAGAGCTTCCGGAGAGTGGTCCGGTGGCAAACAGCGCGCCCGCGTGGCTGGCGAGTGCCGATGGCGGGTTCCAGAAGGGCTCACCCACTGCCGCCAGGCTGCTGCCGTTCCACGCGACGACCTGGCGGTAAGGCAGTCCGGCCGGCCTTGGTTCCACGACGGTGAAGACCAGAGATCCGTCCACGGCGATCGGCGGAGTCGATTCGATCACCCGGTCCGGGGCAATGCCGGACCATTGTTCGCCATCCCAGAGGCCGAGGCGGAACGACGAGCCGGATCCGGAGAATTGCCATTCCCGTGCGACCAGTGCGTTGCGCCAGGGAACCAGACCATGCACAGGCCACGTGGTGCCCTCCGCCAGAGGCTGCCAATCCCCGTCGAGTCGCGCCACGTGCCGCAAGGTTTGCGATCCGGCCGCGGTGAACGATCCGCCGGCGTGCAGGCGGTCGCCATACACGGCCAGCGCCTCGACGCCGGCGTCGAAGGTCGATCCGACCGCCGTCCAGCGCCCCCCGTCCCAGCGGGCGAGATGCCGGATGGGCTGGTCGCCAGGCACCACGAAGTGACCGCCGGCATACAGCGCGCCCTGGTGCGACAGCAGTGTGGCGACCCGGCCCTCGATGGCGCCGGTGGCGTAGGGCAGCCAGCGACCGGCCACGCGACGGGCGACGTTGTTGGCCGGAATGTCGGCACTCGCTCCGAAGCCCCCGGCAATCTCCAGGCCCGCCGGGCCCGGGGCCATCGCCAGGACGATGCCCGGCGTCCGCTCGGCCAGGCTCGACCAGCGGCCCTCGTTCCATTCGGCGACCCAGGACTCCGTCAGGATGGCGTTGGCGTGCACTCCCGCGGCGAGCACGCGAGGGCCATCGATGGCGAGCGCCCGCACGGGTCCCGGCAGCCCCGCTCCGAGCGCATGCCAGCGGCTGCCGTCCCAGCGTGCGACGGGTCCTGTGGGCTGGCCGCCGCAAGCTTGGAAATCCCCGCCGACCAGGAGACCCTCAGGTCCGTCGATCAGGGCGTGGATCGCGCCGTCGCAGCCGCTCGGCCAAGGCGTCCACTGCGTGCCGTCCCATCGAGCAAGCCCCGGGACGGGGCGATCGTCGATCGTCGTGAAGGAGCCGCCGACCACCAGTGCGTCGTCCACGACGAGCAGTTCGGCGAGGACATTGATGGGCAAGCGTCCGATGGTCTCCCAGCGACTGCCGGTCCAGCGCGCGATACCGGGCTGGTGAGCCTGGAACTCGCCGAAGTCGCCGATCGCGTGGACCTGTCCTCGGTAGCTGGCCAGCGCGTTCACCAGGGACGCCTGGAAGGGTCCTGCGAGCACCCAGGTGCTGCCGTTCCAGCGCTCGACGCCGCCCCAGCGTCCCGCCCAGAGCTCCCCGTCCGCGACCAGCAGTGCGAAGGCCTCTCCTGCGGCGCTTCTGGCGCCGAGCGGTGTCCATGCCGAGCCGTTCCAGCAGGCTACGCCGGCTGCCTCCAGCGCCCCGGCGCTGCGGAACCCGCCGCCCACGCAGGTCCTCGGACCGCTGCCATCGTCGAACTGCACGATCGCCTGGACCGGACTGCCGGGGTTGTGATTGCCCGGATGGCCGGTGTGCCAGTCGACGATCGTTGCTGCGCCAGCGCTGCAACTCGCGGCGAGGACGCCGAGGCCAGCCAGCAAGCTCGCGATGGGGCGACCGGCGGCGCCGGCACGACCGTCCTGCATGGGTTCGATGCGGACGCGCAGCGTCTTGCTCAAAAGGTGACGCATGATTGCCGGCATGATCGTATACGTGTCTTGACTGGCCGGAGGATACGACCATTCCCGCGCCGCCGGCAGGGGCCAAGGCGCGGCAGCGCTGACCGAGACGCCGCGGGCCGGTCCGCGCCTCGTGCAGCCTGGCCCGCACCTCGGATCCTGGCCTACCCCACCCGCGGCGCCCGCAGCACCAGCGCGATGCCGCCGAGGATCGCGCTGCCAGCCAGCAGCAGGCGCATCGTCAG
>JANJUH010000286.1 GCA_024710675.1 Lysobacterales bacterium | reverse complement strand
CTCGGCAACGATCAGCAAGCCACGTTCCGTGCGGACAATGGCATTGAGGTGGGGATCGGTCTCGTCCTCGCCGACATCGGTGCTGACCAGCCACGAATCGTCGTCCTCCCCGCCTGCGGCCGCTTCCGTATCACCGGCCGGAGCTGCCGGCGCATCCCGCCGAGTCGCGAGCGCACCGATCAGGCCAGCCTTCCAGTTCGCACCGCCATCGCTCGTGCTCAGCAGCTGGCCATAAGCGCCGATGGCAAAGCCCTTCTCGGAGTCGAGGAAGAGCACATCGAGCAAAGGGCCTTCGGCGGCGACGTTGGAATTCTGCAGCGTCCAGGTCAGGCCGCCATCGCTGCTGTAGACGATCACCTGGTCGTGGCCGACTGCCCACATGCGGTTTTCGACCGCGGTGACGGCGGTCAGCATGGCGCGCGTCGGAACCGGGACCTGACGCCATTCCCGTCGCGATTCCGAGACCAGGATGTGCCCACGGTCACCGACGACCACGGCCCGGTCGCGGGAATTGGTCGCATCGAGCAACAGGGAATTCTGGACCTGCGCGATATCGAGGATTTCCGCAGGCGCTGTCGCCGGGTCTTTCCAGACCGATGAAGTGCCGGCGGCGTCCTGTGCATTCGCGCCGGACACTGCGGCGGACATGAGCACGAGCGCAAAGGCGCGCCCGAAGAGCTGGTCCCTCAATATCATCTGCCTTCCCCCGATCCCGCACCGACCGAGCCGGTCGCTGGCTGCCTTCTAAACACAAACGCCAGCCGGGCCTTGGCTGCCCGGCTGGCGTTTCGCTTACCCGATGATCAACGGACGCCGCGGCTGCGCAGAGCCTGGGGCGAGAAGTTCTCGGGCGCAGTCTGGAACGCAAAGTCCACCGGCGTCTCCATGTTGTCGAGGCCGGAGGCGATGTAGCGGCCACTCTTGAGATCGTAGTGCGTCTCGAGCGTGGTCCAGTACATCGGCTGATCGTAGTAGTTGATCGTTGCCGCTTCGCTGTAACGCCACATCTGACCCTGGCTGTCGTAGTGGTCGATCATCACGATCTGCCAGCTGTCCTCGTCCAGGAAGAAGGTGCGCTTGCGATTGATGTGACGGAAGCCCTGGCGCAGGTTGGCCTCGACCACCCACACGCGATGCAACTCGTAGCGCATCAGGTCCGGATTGATGTGGCCGGGACGCAGGATGTCCTTGTAGTCCAGACCCTTGGCGTGGATCTTGTAGTTGTTGTACGGAATGTACAGCTCCTGCTTGCCGACCAGCTTCCACTCGAAACGATCCATCGCGCCATTGAACATGTCGGTCATGTCGTTGGTGCGCAGGCCGTCGGAGGCGGTACCCGGATTGTCGTAGGCCACGTTTGGCGCCTTGCGGACGCGGCGCTGGCCAGGGTTGTACACCCACGCCTGACGCTGCTGCGCTTCCTGGTTGAGCGTTTCATGGACCAGCAGCACGTTGCCGGCGAGGCGGGCGGGCGCCAGCACTTCCTGGTAGAAGTAGGTCAGGACGTTGTTGATGTCCGCGATCGTGTTCCCTTCCTTCCAGTACAGGCCGAGAAGTTCTTCACGAATACGGATCGGGGTGAAGGCGCCGGTCGCCGTCGGAGCAGCCTGGTTCGCCCAGCGGCGAACGGCGACACCCTTGTACTTCAACTTGTGGTTCCAGATGACCTCGTAGCCGTCCTGCGGAATCGGGAAGGGAAAGCCCTCGGCCGAATTCTCGACGCCCGCGCCCTGCCCGATCATCTTCGCATTAACGGCGTTCTGCTTGGTCGTGCGATAGATGCGTTCCGGGAAGGAGGCGCTACGTCGCGTCGGGTACACGTCCATGCGAAAGGTCGGGTACTTCGCGAACATCGCCTGCTGGCCAGGGCTCAGCTTGGACGCGTAATCCCGGTAGTTCGCCTGGGTGATCTGCATGCTCGCCTTGTCACCCGGGAACGGATCGGGATGGAAGTCGCCGATCTTGTAGTTCGCCGGCGGGCGGGTGATGCCACCCGTCCACTCCGGGATCGTACCGTCCTTGTTGCCGGCCTTTTCGGCGCCGACCGGTGTCAGGTCCTTGCCGAGCCTGTCCGCCTGTGCCTGCGGGACAGCGCCCTGTACCCCGGCGGCAAACACCAGGGCAATCGTCGCGCCCAACAGGCGCAGCGTGTTATGTGCCATGTTTCCTCTCCCCTTGCGCCAGAGACTCAGAAGGAATAACGAGCCGTGAACGCGACGAAGTCGCGGTCATGGACGAGATTGAAGATGCCGGCACCCGAGAAGCGCGTGTAGCTCAGGTCGACCGCCCACTCATTGAGGTAATTGGCCTCGACGCCCAGCGTCAGGGAACGCCGGTCTTCGAGGAAGTTGCCACCCGGTCCCGGCGTGGTGCCGTTCACGTCGTGGTTGAAGGCGAAGCGCGGCGACAGCGTGAACGGCGAGCCGAAGGCGTTGTTGTAGTCGGCGCGACCAGCAAGCCGATAGCCCCATGAGAAGGAGGTCGGGAAGCCGTCGTTCAACGTCTCGGGATTGCGGAAGGCGCCGGTCAGGAAGTCCGGACCACCACCGGTGTCGGTGCCGTCGCCCTGGTAACGCATGACATCCGGTGAGGGCAGGTCCCACACCTTGGTGAAGCCCATCTCGAGCACTGCAGCGATCTGGTCCGCAGCAATCCAGTTGCCCGGGCCGATGATCTTGGTGGCAGTGAACTGGAACTGGCTGACCTCATGCCGCTCCCAGCCGCGGATTTCTTCGCCCGGACCGTAACTGCCGAGCTGGCTGATGAAACGATTGACCGGCTGCGGAATCAGGTTGTTCAGCGGGCTCAGCGCAGCAAACAGCAGTTCGACGTCGTCGATCTGCAGCGGAACGTTCGGGCGATAGCTGATCTCGCCCTGCAGCGCGATGCCAGAATTCTCCAGCGTGGTGTTGAAGCTGAAGCCGTAGAGCTCGATGTCTTCCGGGTACTCGGCAAAGTAGCGGCCCGAGTTCGCATTCGAGTTGGTGACCGAAATACCCGACAGCAGCGGCAGGCGGCTGTGGTAATTGAGGTAGTAGAGGCCAAACTCGGTGTTGTTCAGTTCCGGCGCGAAGTAGGTGAACTTGACGCCGTACTGCCCGTTTTCGCTGGCGTAGCGGTCCGGGTTGCGTGGCACGGCGGCCGAACAGGCGGTGCGCTGGATCGGGTCCGCTGGAATCGATCCATTCCCAATACCCGGACAGAGGCCAAAGTCGAGCGGCTCCGGCACCAGACCGAAATTCAGCATGACGAAGTCACCGCCGAGGCTGGCGAAGTCATTGGTGCTGAAGTAGGTGCCAGCGGGCTCGGGCTCGGTGTTCTCGAACTCGAGCATGTACAGCGCTTCGACCGAGAAGTTCTCGTTGAAGGCGAAGCTCGTCCAGATCATGTCGATCGGGAGGAACGCTTCCTTCAACTCCGAACCGGCGACGCGCAGCTTGGACAGGTCGACCGGGTTGACGACATTGATGCCCTGCTGGATGAAGGTGCTTTCACCCCAGCTCACCACCTGGCGACCGAGACGGACGCTGCCGTTCATCGACTCGCCGACGGTGAAGTTGTTGTAGACGAAGAAGTCGAGCAGCAGCGTGTCCTTGCCGACCTTTTCCTTCGCCAGCTCCGAGATGTCGTCGCGACGCTGGTTCTCGAAGTCGTAGAAGGAGGTGGCGCGCATGAAGCCGCCCCAGTTCTCGCCATAGCGCCACTCGAGCTCACCGTTCCACTTGATGGCATTCGAGAACACGTCACCGCGATCCCACTTGCGATTGCCGTCGTCGCTGTTGACCGAGAAGCGGCCCGGCAGCGTGCGCTGCTGGGCGTTCGGCAACTGGGCCGGGAAAAATGGGCCGCCCGGCAGCACAGGCGTGAACAGGTTCGCCTTGCCGATCAGGTTGGTGGCGGGCTTCTCCAGTCGCGACTGCACGCCGTAACTGAAGGTATGGGAGGTGTTCAGCGAGAAATCGCCGTTGGTGTATTCCCAGGCGAAGGCAGGGCCGGCGCCGAGGGCAAGCGCCGTCGACACCGCCACAGCGAGAGCAGCACCCCGCGGAAGGCGGTTGCTTCCGGTGATCTTCATAGTCGTCTCCATGGTCATTCCGGTCATCGCGGGGCTATCAGTTCGGGCGGATCACGCCGGTGTCGGTGACCTGCACCGCGGCACCGCCGCTCACCAGCATCGAGGCCATCTGCGTCTGCATTTCGACGGTCGCGCGGGCGCTGGCCGTGGGCAGCAGCAGCGAGCCATGGTCACCGGCGGTGAAGCGCACCGCACCGCGGACACCGTTGGGGTTGACCGTGGTCGTCGTGATCGTCGACAGGCCGAGGACACTGATCAGCGGCTCGGTACCCGAGAGCGGCGCACCGGCCACCTGGTTCGGAACGACGAGGTCACCGATGACTTCCTGGAACAGGATGCGCTCGCTGCCCATCAGGCGCGCGTAGTTGACCGGGTCTGCCGAGTCGATCACCGTCTGCGCCGCGAACAGGAACTGCGCGAGGATGCCCGGGAAGGCCGGACTGTCGGGGGTGATGCCTGCGCCCGCGGCAATACCGGCTCGGATGCGCGGACCGAAGGTCGCCGAGCCATTCAGAAGCCCCGCGATACCGCCACCGCCAACGTTCAGCACGCCGACGTTGACCGTGGGCTCGATCGCCATGAACACGCTGCCGACGATGCTGCCCAGCGACTGGCCGACGAAGTTGATGCGCGAGCCGTCGAAATCCGGGACCTGGTTGCCATTGACGTCCATCTGCGGGATCGACAGCGCGACCACCGAAAGGTCTGCCGCGGCCTGGCGCAGGTTGTCGCGCGAGGTCAGCAGGCTCGGCAGGTTGATCATGTGAGCGCCGCTCGGATCCACGCGACCGTCCGGCCCGGGGGCGGAAGTGTCGTTGTTGATGAGGTCGACATCGAAGGTGCGCTCGCGCGCGCCGAGCTGGGCGAATGGCGTGGCGCCGATGTAGAAGGGACGGCAGAGGTCGCGCGGATCGGTCGGGGATGCACCGTGCAGCGGCTGGTCGATGGAAACCACCGCGAAGCCGGCAGCCGCGGCGGTGGCCGAGATCGCCAGCATGTCGCAGCGGTTGCGCGTGATGCCGTGCTGGTACATCACCACCGGCCAACCGGCGGCGGGGCGGGACTGGCCGGAAGCCGCATTCGGGAGCGTCACCAACACCGGCACCGTGACGGTCGTCGTGCGCACGGGGAAGGGATTGGCGACCGTGACGTTGGTCGAGGTCGGATCCAGTCCCAACTGATTGAAGGGCGCGACGTAGGCACCGGGCGCCGCCTTCCAGAAACCGGTCAGGACGGCCGTCGGCGGTGCCGGCGGCGTGCCCGTTCCCGGCGCCGTCAGGTAGTACGGCAGGTCGATGGTGCCGATGTAGATGTCAGCCACCGGCGGCAGCCCGGCGACCGCCGTGCTCAGCCCCGTGGGCGCGAAGCGCGTGGTGCCCGGTCGGGCAGCCGTGCGCAGGGCACGCAAAGCCGGCGTGATGCCCTGGGTGTTGGCCACCCACGACACGACGATCTTGCTGCGGTCGACGCCTGCGGCAGCCGCCGCCGCTTCGAAGGAGTTCGTCAGTTGGCGCAGCGGCTCGAGCGCGCAGGCGCTGCTGGCCGGGAGCAGCGGGTCCAGCGAAACGCAGGCCGCGCCACTGCCCTGGGACAGGGGCGACGTGCGCTTGGCCAGGAAGTAGGTCTGGTCCGGCGTCGTGGTGTTGCCGGCGGTGTCGGTGACATCGCTGGTCACGACCGCCATGTAGGACTTCAACTCCTCCAGCGGCCGGGTCGGCACGATCGCGAGCGTGCGCCCGGTGGCATCGGCGGTGGAGATCGCCGGCACCCATTCAGCCGGCGAGGCCAGCTCGCGGACCACGCGCTGCACGGCGCCGGTCGCGGGGCCGGAGGTGACGATCGCCACCTCGAAGAAGCGCACGCTCTGGCCGGGACGCAAGGAAGCCGGCGCGATGGCCGCCGAGAAAGTCATCGACCAGGGCGCCACGGTGCTGAAACCGTCCTGCGCATTCAGGGCGACGGTGGGGTCACCGAAGTTGTTCGGGTTGGCCACCGGCGCGTTGACCGTGAGGTCACGCGTGCCCTGCGACAGCAGGTTGTTGGGCAGGGGAAGCACCGCAACCGCCGGATCGAAGCGCGCCGTCATGACGCCGCTGACGAAAGTCCCGTTGGTGTTGGTGGCCGGGGGCTGTGGGGTCGCGCGCGGGCTGTTGCTGCTGCCTGAGCAGGCACTCAACAGGATGCCGGCGATGACCACTGGTACGAGCCGCTGGAGGTGCATGCGCAGATCCTCTCTAGGGTGTTCGGGGCGATGGAGTCTCGAACCGATGATAAGTAGGGCGTTCAATCTAAAGCAACATAAAACTAACACATGGATCAAACACTTATGTTGCACTGCAGCATGCAGGAACTCCCGCCGTGACAAGGACTTTCGACCCCGCCCGGCCCTGCCGGACAGGGTCTGCGGCCTCATCCGGCGCGTGCGAGCACAAGCGCCGTATCGAGCATCCGGTTGCTGAACCCCCACTCGTTGTCGTACCAGGCACACACCTTTACCAGCGTGCCGTCGATCACCTTGGTCAGGCCGGCGTCGTAGATCGAGGAGCGCGGGTCATGGTTGAAGTCGATCGACACCAGCGGCTTGCGGTTGATGCCGAGGATGCCCTTCAGCGGCCCTTCGGCGGCCTCGGCGACGGCGGCATCGATCTCGTCCTTGCTGGTACCGCGCGCAGCCACGAAGGTCAGGTCCACCACCGAGACATTGATCGTCGGCACGCGAATCGCGAAGCCGTCGAGCTTGCCGTTGAGTTCGGGCAGCACCAGGCCGACGGCGGCCGCCGCACCGGTCTTGGTCGGGATCTGCGACATCGTCGCGGCGCGCGCGCGACGCAGGTCGGAGTGATAGACGTCGGTCAGCACCTGGTCGTTGGTGTAGGCGTGGATGGTGGTCATCAGGCCGTGGACGATGCCGATGCGATCGTGCAGGACCTTGGCCAGCGGAGCCAGGCAGTTGGTCGTGCAGGACGCGTTCGAGACCACCGTGTCGGAGGCCTTCAGGACCTGGTGATTGACGCCATAGACGATGGTGGCGTCGACATCGCTGCCGCCCGGCGCCGAGATCAGGACCTTCTTCGCGCCAGCGGCGATGTGCGCACCCGCCTTGGCCTTGCTGGTGAAGAGACCGGTGCATTCCATCACCAGGTCGACTCCGAGCGCTGCCCACGGCAGCTTGGACGGGTCTCGCTCGGCCAGCACCTTGATGCGGTCGCTGCCCACGGTCAGGGAATCGCCGTCGACCCCGACCTCGAAGCGGAAACGGCCATGCGCGGTGTCGTACTGCAGCAGGTGGGCGTTGGTCGCCGCATCGCCGAGATCATTGATCGCGACGATCTGGATCTCGCCGGTGCGCCCGGATTCGTAGAGCGCGCGCAGGACATTGCGGCCGATGCGGCCAAAACCGTTGATGCCAACCTTCAGGGCCATGGGTGTCTCCTGGCGGGGAAATGGGGATCACGATACTAACCGCGATCATGAAGCGGGCTTCATTCTTCGGCTTGTCCTTCGTCAAGGCTGCGCGCTGCATGCTTGCCCATACAGCCGCCGCCGAAGGAGCCCGTGATGCCCCGCCACCTCGCTTTCCTCACCGTACTGCTGCTCGCCGGCTGTGCCGGCAAGGGTGATCTGGCCCGCCGCGAAGCCGCGGAACTGGCCCTGTACCAGCAATACGCCGGCGCGCCGGTAGCGCGCATCCAGACCTTTACCGGCATCGATCGCTGGCACCGTATCGACGATCGCCATGTGGTCATCTGGACGGGCGTCAGTCGCGCCTGGCTGCTCGGGTTGCGCGTCGCCTGCCCCGGGCTCGCCTTCCAGCACCGCATCCGCGTCAGCTCGAACAATGGCGGTGTGTCGAGCCGCTTCGATGCCATCGAGTTCGGTGTCGATCGCTGTCCGATCGAGACCATCCGGCCGGTGGATTACAAGGCATTGCGCAAACAACGCGGAGCGTGAGGCCGGGACTCGGGACTCGGGACTCGGGACT